>NZ_JADYTX010000001.1 GCF_021531475.1 Fusobacterium perfoetens
ACCGAACCTAGCAGTTAAGCTCGTAAACGCTGAAAGTACTTGGGGGGCAGCCCTCTGGGAGGATAGGAACTTGCCAACTTTTTAATTTTTTGTAAAAGTTGGAAAAAGTGATAATTTTGGAAAGACTTTTAATGAGAAGAGAATTATAAAGTTGATTTTTTATTTAAGAATAGAAAAAATAAAGTTATTTAAAAGCTGGAGCATTTTCCATAGCATTTCAAGTTGATTTTATTTTTTTTCTTTAAATTTTACCTCAAAACCTAAAATATTGATCATATTTAAAAAGATGAAATATTTTTTAGAAAAAAGCTGACAAGGATATTAAATATTATATGAGTGAAGTTGATTTGAGATATTAATTTTCAAGTCAATTTTTTATTTTTTTTTGAAAAAAATTTTTTAAATAAATGTAAATAAAATTTAATAATAAAAATTTTATATAGAAAAAAGAAAAAATTTATGGTTGACTTATTGCAAAAAATGTAGTAAATACATAGTAAGGATAAAGAAAATAGGTGTTGTTATGAGAAAGAAAAAGCAAAATGGCTTTTTATTAATAGAATTTTTAATAATTTTTGGTGTCATATCAATAATTATTTCTATTTTTTTTATTAAATTAAAAAGTATTCAAGAGATGAAAGATCTTGAAGAAAGTGTTATTAAAATATCATCTATAATAGATAAATATACTTTTAGAAGCTTTGAAACTAAAGTTTTATATAAAATAAATCTTGATTATAAAAATAAAAAGATGGAGATAAGAAAAACTTCTGATGAGAATAATAATTTTGAAGAAGTTGTTTCTTTACCTGAAAAACTTACTTATTTAGTACCTTACACAATAAACGGTAAGGAAAGACTTATTGACCAGCTTGAAATACATACTACTATCAATGGAAATTTATCCGATTCTTTTACTACTTACATATTAGATTACTCTCAAAAAATAAACTATCGAATAGCTACTTATAGTTTTCAAGAAAATAAAATTTTAAAAATAAATATTTATAAAAAAATTTCTGGGAAAGATGTTTCTCAGGAAAACCTATTAGATTACCATAATTTATTATTTTCTGTGGAGGAATTGAAGAATGATTGGAGAAAAGAATGATAAAATAAAGTTTTCAAATACAAATTTTTCAATCAGCTCTAAGGAAAATTCAAAAGTTGAAATTTTTTTAAATAAGATTTTTATTGAAGGAATAAATATGAATGCTAGTGATATTCATATTGAGAGTTGTGGCGATTATTTTAGAATAAGATACAGGATAGACGGAATTTTATTAGAAAAAGGTAGGTATAGCAAAGATGATTTTTTACCACTTGTTTCTAGAATAAAAATACTATGTAATTTAGATATAACCGAGAAGAGAATCCCTCAAGATGGAAGAGTAGACGGAAATTATAGAGGAAAAGAGTTGGATTTTAGAATATCTATAGTTCCTGCATATTTTGGAGAAAAAGTTGTAATAAGAATACTCTATAAAGTCACAGCTAAAAAAACTTTGGAAGAATTGGGATTTGATAGAAAAAATTATTCAAAACTTTTTGATATAATAAAAAGAAAATCAGGAATGCTTATTATATCTGGACCAATGGGAAGTGGAAAAACCACTTCAATGTATGCTATCTTAAATGAGATAAATAGTATAGAAAAGAATATAGTTACAATAGAAGATCCTGTTGAATATGTTATTGAAGGAATAAATCAAATTCAATGTAAAAATGAGATCGGACTTGATTTTTCAAAAATATTAAAATCTATTTTAAGACAAGACGCAGATATAATTATGATTGGAGAGATAAGAGATAGAGAAACAGCAGAGATAGCAATAAAAGCTTCACTGACTGGACATCTTATTTTAACAACTCTTCATACTAAAAATATAGTTAGTGCTATAAAAAGACTTATAAATTTAGGAGTAGAGCCTTTTATGATTTCAGCAGGAGTAAAAGGAATACAAAATCAAAGACTTGTTAGAAAACTTTGTCCTCATTGTAAAATGGAGGATAAAAATTATAAAGAAAAATTGGAAATTTTAGGAATAAAAAATATAGATTTTGATGAAAAAATTTATACTCACAAAGGGTGTGAGAAATGCAATTTTACAGGGTATAAAGATAGAGTTGTTATTGGAGAGTTTTTGTATATAGACAATAATATTGAAAAATTTATAACATCTGAAATAAATATTTCTGATTTTGAAGATAGATTAAAAGAATTAGGAATAAATTCTCTTTTAGAAAATGGAATAGAGTTTGTAAAAAAAGGTATAACATCTCTTGATGAGTTAATAAGAGAGTGCTAATATGAAAAATTTTATTTATTATGTTGTAGATAGAAATGGAAAAAAGAGAGTTGGATTTTCAGATGATTATGAAAAAGAAGATGTTTTAAAAAAATTAAAAGAAAATAAATTTTTTGTTATAAAGATTTTAAAAATAAATATTTTTAAAAAAGAGATTTCAAAGAAGTATCTTTTAGATTTTTTTATAAAACTTGAATTTTTTGTAAAGAATGGTTATCAGTTTTATAAAATAATAGAATTTTTAGAAGAAGATGAGAAATTTTATTATTATATACAAAAAATAAAACTTTCTATTAGAAATGGAGAGAAACTGAGTGAGATTTTTAAAAATAGTGGTCTACCTCTTAAAGAGATGGACTTGGCTATCTTAAGAGCAAGTGAAGAAACAGGGAATGTATATGAATCTTTTAAAGGTATAGCTGAGAGATTAAAAGAGGAGTTAGATAGAGAAAAGAAAATAGGAAAAATAATGATTTATCCTAAAATTGTCAGTGGTGTTATATTAATTCTTTTATTTTTTCTGGGGAAATTTATTTTACCAAATTTTGTAGAGATCATAGGAATGGAGAACACAGCTTTAGTTACAAAAAGTATAATATTTTTTTCAGAAAATATCTTATGGGTATTTTTTATTTTTGCTTTTTTTTGTGGAATAATAAAATTCTTGTTAAAAAAACAGGAATTTAGAAAAATATTATTTAGAATATTTTTAAAAATAGATTTTATAAGAAAAATAATAGAAAATAATTTTATCTTATATTTTTCTCAAATGATAAATATTTTCTTAGAATCAGGTATAACCGTTAGTAATGGAATAGAAATTATAAGAAATTCAATTTCCAATGAGTTTTTTAGAGAAAAACTAGATATTACAAAAGAGTTATTAAAAAATGGAGAAGATATTTATACATCGATAAAAGAGATGAAAATTTTTAATAAGGGAGAGCTTGAACTTATAAAGACAGGAGAAGAAACTGGAGAGCTATCAGAGATGTTCAGGTTGATATTTATAAGGAGAAAAGAAACACAAGAATATAAAATAGACAGATATATAAAATTTTTAGAGCCATTAACAATAATCATAATAGGTTTATTTGTGGGAGTGATATTTATTGGAGTTTATTCTCCAATTTTAAATATGATGAGTAGTATTTAAGGAGGAAGTATTATGAGGAAAAAAGAAAAAGGTTTTTCACTGATTGAAATTTTGGTAGTTCTTGGAATAATCGGATTATTTACTACATTTTTAACTCCCAAAATATCATATTATTTAGCTCTTGGAAAAGAAACAAAGGCAATTGCCACTTTAAATAATTTAAGAACGGCTTCGGAGATGTATCAATTAGAAAAAGGAGAGGCATTAGGAAAAGGAAAACTTGATGGAAATTTAACAAAAGATGATGTAGAAAAATTAAAAGATTTTATTTCAGGTGGATATAAAGATTTGACAAAAAATTTAGAAAACAATACAAATGAAATTTTATATGAAATAGGTGGAAGCAGATCAGAATCTGGAGAAGGTAAAGAGTTAGGAGATATTATTTATGGGGGAAAAGTAAAATTTACTTTTAAAGCTCCAGAAGGAGAAACTTCTGATGGTGTAAAAATTTGGATAACACCAGCAGACAAAGAGGGAGCTTACACTATGAAAGGAATAAAATGGGGAGATTTATAATAGAGATAATTTTTTGGATTGTTTTATCTTTTATTGTAAAATCAGATTTTAAGGAAAAAATAGTTCCAGATAAAATGACATTATTTATTCTTTTATTGGGAGTTATAAAAATAATATTTTTTCAAGAGGATATAGAAAATAAAATAATAGGAATGGGAACTTATCCAGTAATTTTTTTATTACTCTATGGATATGGGGAGTTTCTTTTTAAAAAAGAAGTAGTTGGATTTGGGGACATAAAACTTTTAAGTTCCATAGGATTTTATATTGGGTATTTAGGAATTTATTCTTTGATGGTGTTTTATAATATTATATTTTCATTTTCTCTTTTCTATGGATTGATTTATAAATTTTATTTTAAAAATAATGAAGTTCCTTTTGCTCCTGTAATAGTAATTGGAACTTTTATTTTCTATTTTTTACAAGGAAATTTTATATGAAGAAAAAGGGATTTTTGTTGGTAGATGTTTTAGTATCTATAGCTATTTTTTCAACTGTTATATTTAGTCTTCTTATTCTTATGAACAAAAATATTGAAAATACTAGAAAGATTATGGATCTTCAAGAGGAAAAAAGAGCCATTTTTAATATTGAAAATATATTAAAAAGAGATTTTGACCTAGAGAAAAAAGAAAAAAATTATGAAATCTATCAAGAGAAAAATGAAATTTTTTTAGGGGAAAAATCTAAAAATGAAAGTATAGGAAAATTTAAATATATTTCTTTGGATAATTTGAAAAATATAAAAATTTTTAAAAGAGAAGTTGCTTTAAATAATGAAAATATAGGAGAGATGTTTTATATCTCTGTCAAAATAAAAGGTAAAAAAATAGAAAAAGTTATAGAGGAAAAATATGAAAAATAAAGGTTACTTAGCTTTAGAAAGTATAGTTGTTTTAGGAATTATTTCGGTTATTATTTCTGCAAGTTTTTTAATATTTTCTAATTCTTTAAAAGTAAAAAATAAAATTTTGGATTTTAAAAATCAAGAGATAAATTATAGAAAAAATATAGAATATTTTTTAGATGAGGTACATCAAGGAAAAAATGCGTATATAGACAAAAATAAATTAAAATATGAAATTTTTTTAGAAAATAAAATAGTAGGAGTATATTATTATTTTTCTGGAACATCATTTTATAGAAAAGCAAGTAACTCTGAAAAATTGGAGGAATTTTTGGAAGAGATAAAGGGAGAGTTTTTTCTTGAGAATAATCTTTTAAGAATAAAATTTATTTTTAAGGGAAATGAAGAGGAGTATGTTATTTATGTCCAAGAAAAATAAAGGGGCAGTTCTTTTTATTGTAATAGGAATATTGAGTGTTTTAAGTTGGAGTATTTTTACAGGAAGTTTTATATTAAAAGATCATTATAATAAAATTT
Source organism: Fusobacterium perfoetens (assembly GCF_021531475.1). NCBI lineage: Bacteria > Fusobacteriati > Fusobacteriota > Fusobacteriia > Fusobacteriales > Fusobacteriaceae > Fusobacterium > Fusobacterium perfoetens. The sequence goes on from NZ_JADYTX010000001.1 coordinate 5,369, forward strand.
TTATAGAGAAAAATGGAGATAATTTAGAAGAAAATAAAAAAATTGCCAATAGTTTCTATAAAATTTATATGAAAAACTTAGAAAATAAAAATATAAAAGACATAGCTAGTTACCTTTTAAAAAAGGGAGAAAAAGAGATATGGGAAGAAAATTTTGGAGATAGTTTTTCATTAACTGATGGTGGATATTATATAGATGAGATTTATATAAGAAAATTTCAAGGAATAGATACAAGTTTTGAAAAAATATATTCAAAAGAAAGTGGTCAAAAAAATAATTATTTTGGGATTATAAAAAATTTTTCAAGTATAAATAGAAGTAATACCATAAGAATAATTTTGAAAAAAGATATAAAAAATTTTAGAATAGGAGATTTGGAAAAGTATTGGATAGAAATTTTTGGAATGGTAGAGATAAAATATTTTTTTAAAGGAAGCAAATATCCTTTGGAGAATATAGAAAAATCTCAAGGAGAGATAGATGTTAAAATTTTTGAAAAGGGAGACAGTAACTTTAAAAATAAGTGATAATAAAATAGAAATAATTTCTGATAAAAAAGAAGTCACTTCCATTAGAAGAGAGTTTATCTCTTTAGGTGAGGACTTAGATAAAATAAAAAAATTCTTTGTTAGAAAAGATATAGAGATATTGTTAGATGATGATATTTTTATTAAAAAGTTTTTTTTAGATAAAGAAGATGCTAGTGAAATTAATATAAAAAAATATATAGAGCAAGAAATTTTAGAAAATCTTTCAGAGGAAAAAGATTTCTATTTTTCTTGCTATTTTTTTGATAAAGATGAAAATTGTGAAATTTTTATAGGAGAAGATATTTTTATATCTACTTTAATAGAATATATAATAAAAAATAATCTAAGTATTTTAAAAATATGTGTATCTAATGAAAAATATATTTTGAAAGATTATGAAAAACTTTTAAAAAATAGTAAAAAATCAAATTTCTCTAAGATTGTGATAGGATTTATTTTATTATTATTGTTTATATTCATATTTAACTTTTTTTATAAAAAGAATTTAGAAAAAAGATTGGAATTTTTAAAAAATGAATATTATTCAAAAGAGAAAATTCTTGATTCGAAGAAAAAAGAATTAGAAGATATAAAAGAAAAGATAACCATTTTAGAAAAGGAGAAAGCTGAGAAAAATATCTCTTATAAAAAATTTATTGATGAGATTTTTTGGATTATAAATATTTTGCCGAGAACTTGTGAAATAAAAAATTTGTATTGGGAAAAGGGAAGTGTAATCCTTGAGGGAAAAAGTCAAAATATAGAGGAAATTTTTAAATTTGCAACCAAACTTGAAAAAGATAAGAGAATAGAAAATATAAATTTTGATTCTATTTTGGAAAAAGATAAAAATTATGAATTTGTTATAGAGATGAGGGTGGAAAATGGAGGAGCTTGATTTAAAAAATAAAATAGCAATTTTTGGGATAGGAATGATATTTCTATATATTTTTGTTCTTTTACCACTTGAAAAAACTTTGGAAGTAAAAAATGAAATTGAAAATTATAATAAAAAAATCTATGTTTCAAGTAAAAAAATAAAAGAAGTAGAAAAACAATTAGATGAAAAATTAAAAGAATTTGAAAAATTAGAAAATTCCATAATAAATTTAGAAGAAAAAAAATATAAATTTGCATCTGTCAGCGAGGGAAATATCTATATATCAAATTTTTTAGAAAAGTATATCCTAGAAGTTCTTGAAATAGGAAGAATAGAAGTTTTAGATGATAATAATTATTTAATTCCTTATAGAGTGGTAGGAGATGAAAAAAATATAATAGATTTTGTAGAATATATAGAGAAAGATAATAAGGTTTTACTGCTTACTAAAAATTTTGAAATAAAAAAAATCAATGATAGTTTTGAACTTTCTTTATATTTTTATATTTTTGTAGAAAATGAAAATATTGAAATAAATAAGGGAGTTAGAAGAAATTTATCCAATAAATTTATAGATATGAGAAAAGTAGAGTTTATAAATAATGATACTGGAATTATTGAGATTGAAAATAAAAAATTTTATATAAATAAAGAAAAAATTATAGAAGTAAATGGAATAAAATATAAAATTGTCTTAAAAAATAAAAAAGTTTTTGTAAAGGATGGGGAGTATGAAAAATAGAATGTGTATTATTTTATATTTTTTTATTTTTATATGTAGTTTTGGATATGAGGGAGAAAATTTTAAAAAACTGCAAGGTAAAATTTTTGAAAATGAGGTAAATGTATCAGGAATTACAGTAGAAAATTTTTTAATTTTTTTGTCAGAAGAAAGTGGAGTAACTTTAGTTTCAAGTGAGGATATAAAAAATAGTGAAGTTTATCTGTATATGGACAAAAATAAAAATTTTTTAGATATTTTAGATGTGTTTTGTAGTTCAAAAGAATATGTGATGAAAGATAGAGGAAATCATATATTGATAAGTAAAAGAGAAAATACGGAGGAAAATAGAGGAGTACTTTTGGGAGAAGTTTTTTCTTCAGAACATAATGAGCGTTTAAAAGGAGTAAAAATTAGTTTATTAGATGATTATTCGAAACCTTGTTATACAACAAAAGATGGAATTTTTAGAATAAATAATATTCCTTATGGTTCCTATTTTATAAAAGGTGAGAAAGATGGTTATGAAGTTGTTGGAGAGATAATTGATATAAATAAAAAGCAAAATAGAATAAAACTTTTATTAGAAAAAAATTATCAATTAGAAAATAGAGAGGATAATACTTCAGAAAATTTTATTATAAAGAAGATAAAGGTTGGAGATTTAGAAAATATAAAGATAGAAGAAATTTTGCCAGATAGAGTAAAAACTCAAATAAAATTAACAAGGGATAATAAAAAAGATATTTTATATATAAGTGGAATTGAAAAAAATGTTAAAGAAGCTGAAAAAATTGTAGAGGAGATTTGTCACTCAAATAAAGGAATAAGAATATCAGTACAAATTTTAGATATAACTGATAATCTTTTTCAAGAGCTTGGTTTTTCTTGGATATATGGGAGAGAAAATCCTTTTGATAAAACAGGGCTAGTAGGTGGAATATTAGATAATTCTTATACTCAAGGAGTTGGAAGTATTTTTAATTCTACTTTTAATTATATTAAAAATTTTGGAAGTGAAGATTCTTATTTAAACTTTGGGATAAATCTTTTAAAAACTAATCAAGATTTAAAAATAAGTACCACTTCATCTATTGTAACTACCAATGGAAAAGAGGGAGAATTGAAAGTTACAAGGGAACAAATCGTTGGTCAAGAAAGGGTAGAAAATATTGAAAATTCTCAAAATACCTATCTTCCAATTTTTAGAGAAGCTGGTACAGTTTTTAAAGTTTTGCCAGAGATTATAGATGGTGAACACACAGCTTTAAAAGTTGTGGTTGAGAGTAGTGATTTTAAAAATTTGAATGGACAAAATGTCAGCGAAGATAGTGAAAATGAAAATTTAGGAAATAAAGTATCAAGAAATTTGGAAACTTCTCTTAAAGTAAGAAATGGAGAAACAGTTTTTATAGGCGGATTAAAAATGGATATTGAACAAAATCAACAAAGTAAACTTCCTTTCATAGGAGACATTCCGGGGATTGGAGTTTTATTTAGAAATACTAAAAAAGGTAAAGAAGCTACAGAACTTTATATAAGAATGAGAGTTGATGTGGTAGAAAATAGTGGTTTTAAGGATTTTGATGTGAAAAATTTTGAAAAAATTGACTAAAAGGATTGATATTCTTTAGAATTATTAGTAAAATAATAGATATGAGGGAAGAAAAATTATTACTAGGTATTAATTCGGAGGAAATATGGAAAAAGAAAGACTTGTAGAGATTATCTCTAATTTTAAGAAAGTAAAAATCGCTGTTGTAGGAGATATAATGTTGGACGATTATTTAATAGGAACTGTTGATAGAATATCTCCAGAAGCTCCAGTACCAGTAGTTTTAATAAAAAAAGAAAAATTTGTTTTAGGGGGAGCGGGAAATGTTATAAACAATCTTGCCACTCTTGGTGCTAAAAGTTATTGCTATGGTTTAGTTGGAGATGATATAGATGGAGATCGTTTGATAGCTTCTATGAAGAATCTTGGAGTAGATACTTCAGCTATAATCAGAAGTGAAGAAAGACCAACAATAGTAAAAAGAAGAATTCTTGGAGGAAGTCAACAACTTTTAAGACTTGATTGGGAAGATCCAAGTGACATAAATGTAATATTAGAAGATGCAATATTAGAAAAATTTGAAGAAAAAATAGATGAGATTGATGGAATAATATTATCAGATTATGATAAAGGAGTACTAACTCCAAAAGTTTCTACAGAGATTATAAAAATGGCTAAGAAAAAAGGAAAAATAGTTGTAGTAGACCCTAAACCATCTAATGTAGAAAATTATATAGGAGCTTCATCTATGACACCAAATAGAAAAGAAGCTGAACTTTGCTTGGGAAATTCTCGTAAAAAGTCTATAGACGAAATAGGAAAAGAGATAAGAGAAAAAATTGAATTAGAAAATCTTCTTATGACAAGAAGTGAAGAGGGAGTAAGCCTTTATGAAGAGGATAAGGTAACAAATATTCCTACTTTTGCTAAGGAGGTTTTTGATGTAACTGGAGCTGGAGATACAGTTATTTCTGTTTATACATTGGCTAAAGCTGCAGGGGCAACTTGGGAAGAAGCTGCTAAAATTGCAAATACAGCAGCAGGAGTTGTAGTTGGTAAAATAGGAACGTCAACAGTTACGGTTGATGAAATTATAAGTTTTTATGATGAAATTTATAAGGAGTGGAATTAGTGATAAGAATAGGAAACGGATATGATGTCCATAAACTTGTAGAGGGAAGAAAACTGATATTAGGTGGAGTGGAGATTCCTTATGAAAAAGGTCTTTTAGGACATTCTGATGCAGATGTTTTAGTTCATGCTATAATGGATAGTCTTTTGGGAGCTTTAGCTCTTGGAGACATAGGACAACATTTTCCAGATAATGATAATAAATACTTGAATATTGATAGTATGATTCTTTTAGAGAAAGTAATGGAACTTATAGAAGACAGAGGTTATAAAATAGGAAATATCGATGCTATAATTGTGGCACAAAGACCTAAACTAAAAGATTTTTTACCTATGATGAGAGAAAAAATATCTAATGTTTTAAAAACTTCTATAGAAAATATAAGTATAAAAGCCACTACTGAAGAAAAATTAGGTTTTACAGGAAGTGGAGAAGGAATAAAATCCTATTCAGTAGTTTTATTAACAAAGGGGGAATAATATGCCATTTATAAAAATTGCTGGGTTACCAGAAAAATTTCTTTGTGATATATCAGAAGATTTAATTGATATAGTAAATAAAGAAACAGATACTCCTAAAGAAAGAATAAGAATTTTTTATAATCCTATGAAAGAAATTGTTGAAAAAAGTTTCGTAGAAGATAGGATTATAATAGATATAGACTGGATGCCAAGACCTATGGAAATGAGAGAAAAAGTATCAAAAGCTTTTTTTGATTATTTGGAAAATAGAGGTTATAAAAAAATAAGAATTTACTTTACAGATATTAATAAGGACTATTATTTTGTAAAATAAAAAAATGTAAGAGTTGTTGTAAATATAGAAATATATTTATAATAGCTCTTATTTTTGTTTTGAGTTAATATTAGAAAAACTTATAGCATAATAAAAAAATATAATAAGAAAATAAAGAAAAAATGTGCTATAATAATTATATACTTGATTAATATAGAATAGTTATAAAATAAATTATTATATAAAAAGAGATTTTATTAATCTAAAAAAGATTATTTTATACTCCTTATATAAAACAAGATGAAATGACATTATTGGTTAAAAAAAGACTTTTTTTAGAACAAATATAGCAAGAAAATGCCCAGAATATAAAAAATAGATTTGTTGAATATAAAAAATATATTTCAAAAGTTAGTGAAATTGGACTATAATACAGATAAATAAAAATATGAGTTCAAAAAATAAATGAATAAGATAAAAAAATGACCTAAATAAATTTTCAGTAGTGTTAAAAATTAATCCTTGATTAGTTTTTTAAGTGAAAATAGGCTAGAATTAAGGAGGAGCAAGATGGAATTTGTAACTTATGAGCAAGAAGGATTTGTAGGAGTGGTAACAATTAACCGTCCTAAAGCTTTAAATGCTTTAAATAGTGGAGTATTAGAGGAATTAGAAGCGACTTTTGATCAAGTTGATTTAGAAACTACAAGGGTAATAATCTTAACAGGAGCTGGAACTAAATCATTTGTTGCTGGAGCAGATATAGCTGAAATGAGTACTTTAACAAAAGAAGAGGGAGAAGCTTTTGGTAAAAAAGGAAATGATGTATTTAGAAAAATAGAAACATTCCCATTACCAGTAATCGCTGCAGTAAATGGATTTGCACTTGGTGGAGGATGTGAAATCTCTATGAGTTGTGATATAAGAATTTGTTCTGAAAATGCTGTGTTTGGACAACCAGAAGTAGGATTAGGAATAACACCAGGATTTGGAGGAACTCAAAGATTAGCTCGTATCATAGGTGTTGGAAAAGCAAAAGAAATGATATATTCAGCTAGTAATATAAAAGCTGAAGAAGCTTATAGAATAGGACTTGTAAATGCTGTTTATTCACAAGAAGAATTAATGGATATGGCAAAAAAATTAGCTAATAAAATAGCAAGAAATGCTCCAATAGCTGTTCGTGCTTGCAAATCTGCTATGAATGAAGGTCTTGATGTAGATATGGACAAAGCTATTGTTGTAGAAGAAAAAGCATTTGGAAGTTGCTTTGAAACTGAAGATCAAGTTGAAGGAATGAAAGCTTTCTTAGAAAAAAGAAAAGTAGAAGGATTTAAAAATAGATAATAAATTTTACTAAAATTAATAATAGATATAATAAATAAAATCAGGAGGAATTGAAATGAAAATAGGAGTTATCGGAGCAGGAACTATGGGTTCAGGAATTGCCCAAACATTTGCACAAACAGAAGGATTTGAAGTAATGTTATGTGACATCAACGAAACATTTGCTGCAAACGGAAAAAATAAAATAGCAAAAGGATTCGAAAAAAGAATAGCTAAAGGTAAAATGGATGCAAAAGTAGCGGAAGAAATCCTAGCTAAAATAACTACTGGAACTAAAGAAATCTGTGCTGATTGTGATTTAGTAATAGAAGCAGCTATTGAAAATATGGAAATAAAAAAACAAACATTTAAAGAATTAGATGGAATTTGCAAACCAGAAACAATGTTTGCAACAAATACTTCATCTTTATCAATAACTGAAATAGGAGCTGGACTTGCTAGACCTGTGATAGGAATGCACTTCTTCAATCCAGTACCTGTTATGAAATTAGTAGAAGTTATAGCAGGACTTAACACACCAGTAGAAATGGTTAATAAAATAAAAGAAATTTCTGAAGCAATTGGAAAAGTACCAGTACAAGTTGAAGAAGCACCTGGATTTGTTGTAAATAGAATATTAATTCCTATGATAAACGAAGCTATCGGAATTTATGCTGAAGGAGTTGCTTCTGTTGAAGGAATAGACGCTGCTATGAAATTAGGAGCTAACCACCCAATGGGACCATTAGCATTAGGAGACCTAATAGGACTAGATGTATGTCTAGCTATAATGGAAGTTCTTTATAACGAAATGGGAGATTCAAAATACAGACCTCATCCATTATTAAGAAAAATGGTTCGTGGAAAACAATTAGGAATGAAAACTGGAAAAGGATTCTATGACTATACAAAATAATTAATTAAAATTGTTTTAAAAAAGCTCGAAAAATTCTTTCGAGCTTATTTTATAAATAAAATAGATGGCAAAATCATTCTTGAAAAAATAGTTTTAAATTATAATCTTTAATAAAATAAAAAATTATTGAATAAATAAAAAAATTAAAATTATAAAAAATAATATATAAAATATATTTTAAAAAAAATAAAAATTGCAATATAATAGGAGTATATAATATAATGGGAAGTGTTTGAAATAATTTTTTCTGTTTGAATATAAAAAAATATGTTTTAAAACTTTTCGATTAAAAAATAAAAAATGTGCGAAGAATTAATAGAAAATAAAAATAGAAAAGCATATTTGAGCAAAGATTAAATGGTTAAAAATTAGTTTCATTTATATTATAGTATTTCTGACAATTAAAATAAAACGTTAGGAGGCAAAAATGTCAAAAGTATATTTAGTAACAGCTAAAAGAACACCAATCGGAAGTTTCTTAGGAAGTTTAAAAGATGTAAAACCTGGAGATTTAGGAGCATTAGTAGTAAAGAAAATAATCGATGATACAGGAATCAACCCTGCAGACTTAGATGAAGTAGTAATGGGAAATGTATTACATGCAGGACATAAACAAGGAATAGGAAGACAAGTAGCTATAAAAGCTGGAATACCTCAAGAAGTACCAGGATATTCAGTAAACATGATATGTGGATCTGGATTAAAATCAGTTTACTTAGCTTATTGCGAAATAAAATCAGGACAATCTAATATGATAATTGCTGGAGGAGTTGAATCAATGTCTCAAGCAGGATTCGTATTACCAGCATCAGTAAGATCAGGATTTAAAATGGGAGACTTAAAATTAGTTGACCACATGGTATCTGATGGATTAACAGATGCATTCCATGAATATCACATGGGAATTACAGCAGAAAATATCGCTGAAAAATATTCTATTTCTAGAGAAGAGCAAGATGAGTTTGCTATGAACTCTCAAAGAAAAGCAATAGCAGCTGTTGATGCTGGAAGATTTGATGATGAAATAGTTCCAGTTCCAGTAAAAATCAAAAAACAAGAAGTTCTATTTGCTAGAGATGAACACCCTAACAGAAAATCAACTCCAGAAATCTTAGCTAAATTAAAAACAGCATTTAAAAAAGATGGAACAGTTACAGCAGGAAACGCTTCTGGATTAAACGATGGAGCATCAGCTGTATTATTAGCATCTGAAGAAGCAGTAGCTAAATATAACTTAAAACCAATGGCTGAAGTTTATGCAGTTGGACAAGGTGGAGTAGACCCAGCATATATGGGACTTGGACCAGTTCCTGGAATCAGAGACGTATTGAAAAAAGCTGGATTAAAAATAACTGATATAGAATTATTTGAATTAAACGAAGCTTTCGCAGCTCAATCTCTTGGAGTTTTAAGAGAAGTTTGTGAAGAGCACGGAGTAACAAAAGAATGGATGTTAGAAAGAACTAACGTTAACGGAGGAGCAATTGCATTAGGACACCCTATTGGAGCTTCTGGAAACAGAATTCTAACAACTCTTGCTTATGAAATGGAAAAAAGAGATTTAACTTACGGATTAGCAACTCTATGTATCGGTGGAGGGATGTCAGTAGCAGTTATCTTAAAAAGAAATAAATAACAAATAATTTTAAATAGCTTATCAGTGGAATAAAATCGCTGGTAAGCTATTGTTTAGAACAAAAACTTATCAAAAAACGATAAAAATAAAATCATTTTTAAAAAAAGAGTAAAAAAATGGAAAAAATAGTTGATTTTGCATACACTTTTATTATAAAATGATAATTGACAAAGTTTAGCTAAAAAATCAGTAGGAGGATTAGATAGAATGGAATTCAATATACCTAAAACACATGAACTTTTCAGACAAATGATAAGAGAATTTGCTGAAAAAGAAGTAAAACCTTTAGCTGCAGAGGTTGACGAAGAAGAAAGATTCCCAGTAGAAACTGTTAAAAAAATGGCAGAAATAGGAATAATGGGAATACCAGTACCAAAAGAATATGGAGGAGCTGGAGGAGATAACTTAATGTACGCTATGGCAGTAGAAGAGTTATCTAGAGTATGCGGAACTACAGGAGTTATAGTTTCTGCTCATACATCTCTTGGAACTTGGCCAATTCTTCATTTTGGAACTGAAGAACAAAAACAAAAATATATCCCTGGATTAGCAAAAGGTGAAAAAATAGGGGCATTTGGATTAACTGAACCTAACGCAGGAACTGACGCTGCTGGACAACAAACAACAGCTGTATTAGATCCAGAAACTAACGAATGGATAATCAACGGTTCAAAAATATTCATAACAAACGCAGGATATGCTGATGTATATGTAATATTTGCAATGACAGACAGAAGCAAAGGATTAAAAGGAATTTCTGCTTTCATAATTGAAAAAGGAACTCCTGGATTCACAATCGGTAAAAAAGAGAAAAAACTTGGAATCAGAGGATCTGCTACTTGTGAATTAATATTTGAAAATGCTAGAATACCAAAAGAAAACCTATTAGGACAAGAAGGAAAAGGATTCAAAATTGCTATGATGACTCTTGACGGAGGAAGAATAGGAATCGCTTCTCAAGCACTTGGAATCGCTCAAGGAGCTTTAGATGAAACAGTTGCTTACACTAAAGAAAGAAAACAATTTGGAAGATCTATAGCTAAATTCCAAAATACTCAATTCCAAATGGCTGACTTAGATGTTAAAGTTGAAGCAGCTAGATTATTAGTATACAAAGCAGCTTGGAAAGAAAGCGCTGGATTACCTTATACACTAGACGCTGCAAGAGCAAAATTATTTGCTGCTGAAACAGCTATGGAAGTAACAACTAAAGCAGTTCAATTCCACGGTGGATACGGATACACAAGAGAATATCCAGTAGAAAGAATGATGAGAGACGCTAAAATAACTGAAATCTATGAAGGAACTTCAGAAGTTCAAAGAATGGTTATAGCAGGACACTTATTCAAATAGGAAATTTTTAGGTAAAAAACATATTGAAAAATATTGGAGGACGAAAGATGAAAATAGTAGTTTGTATAAAACAAGTTCCAGATACAACTGAGATAAAACTTGATCCAGTAAAAGGAACATTAATCAGAGACGGAGTTCCAAGTATAATGAACCCTGACGATAAAGGTGGATTAGAAGAAGCTTTAAAATTAAAAGACTTATATGGAGCACATGTAACAGTTATAACAATGGGACCACCTCAAGCTGACGCTATCTTAAGAGAAGCTTACGCTATGGGTGTAGATAGAGCTATCCTATTAACAGACAGAAGATTTGCTGGAGCAGATACATTAGCTACATCTAATGCACTTGCAGCAGCTTTAAGAGAATTAGATTATGATTTAATAATCGCAGGAAGACAAGCAATCGACGGAGATACTGCACAAGTTGGTCCACAAATTGCTGAACACTTAGGAATACCTCAAATATCTTATTTAAAAGAAATGAAATACAATGAAGAAGCTAACACAATAACTGTAAAAAGAGTTATTGAAGATGGATACTACTTATTAGAAACTCAATTACCAGCATTAGTAACTGTATTATCTGAAGCTAACAGCCCAAGATACATGAGAGTTGGTGGAATAGTTGACGCTTTCGATAAAGAAGTTGAAGTTTGGACAGTTGACAATGTAAAAATTGAAGTTGAAAAACTTGGATTAAAAGGTTCTCCAACTCAAGTTAAAAAATCATTTACTAAAGGAGCTAAACAAGCTGGAAAAGTATTTGATGACTTAGATGCTAAACAAGCAGCAGACTTAATTGTAGAAAAATTAAAAGAAAAATTCGTTATATAATTGAGAACGAAAATAATACCTTAAGATAAAGGAGATAGGATAATGAATTTAAGCGATTATAAAGGAATAGCTGTATTTGCTGAACAAAGAGATGGGCAATTACAAAACGTAGGATTAGAATTATTAGGAAAAGCAAGAGAACTAGCAGAAAACTTAGATACTAAAGAAGTAACTGCTATATTAATAGGAAGCGAAATAGAAGGATTAGCAAAAGAATTAATAGCTTTTGGTGCTGACAGAGTATTAGTAGTAGACAAACCTGAATTAAAATACTATGATACAGAAGCTTATGCACAAGCATTCAAAGCTGTTATCGAAGCTAAAAAACCAGAAATCGTATTATTTGGAGCAACAACATTAGGAAGAGACTTAGCTCCAAGAGTATCTTCAAGAATGACAACAGGACTTACTGCTGACTGTACAAAACTTGAAATTTCTGCTGACGAAAACAAAAGATTAGAAATGACAAGACCTGCATTCGGTGGAAACTTAATGGCAACTATCATCTGTCCTAACCACAGACCACAAATGTCTACAGTTAGACCAGGAGTTATGCAAAAAATAGCTAAAGATGAAGCTAGAGAAGGAGTAGTTGAAAAATTCGACTTTGCTTTAGATCAATCTAAATTAAAAGTAAAAGTATTAGAAGTTGTTAAAGAAGAAAAAAATAAAATAGATATCACTGAAGCTAAAATACTAGTTTCTGGAGGAAGAGGAATCGGATCTGCAGAAAACTTCAAAAACTTACAAGCTGTAGCAGAACAAATCGGAGCAGAAGTATCTGCATCAAGAGCTGCTGTAGACGCTGGATATATGGATCACGACAGACAAGTTGGACAAACTGGTAAAACAGTTAGACCTGACATCTACTTTGCTTGTGGAATTTCTGGAGCAATCCAACACGTTGCAGGTATGGAAGAATCTGAATATATCGTAGCAATCAACAAAGATAAAGATGCTCCAATATTTGGAATAGCTGACTTAGGAATCGTTGGAGATGCTAACAAAATAACAGCATTATTAGCTGAAGAATTAAAAAAAGCTATAGCTGCTAAAGAAGGAAAATAGTTTTAGTTAAACTTTAAGTCAAGAAAGCTGGGAAAATTTCCCAGCTTTTTTTAAATTTTAATAGAAAAGTATAATTTTTTTTATTTAAAAATAAAAAAGATTATCACAAGTATAAATAATTTTATGATAACCCTTTTAATATAAATTATTTATTTTTTAGCAAAATGGAATCTTCTTCAGTTATCTCTCTTAAAACTTTACAAGGATTTCCTACAGCAATTACTCCAGCAGGAATATCTTTTGTAACAACAGAGCCAGCTCCTATTATAGAATTATCTCCAATAGTAACTCCACCTAAGACAGTGCAGTTAGCTCCTAACCATACATTATTTCCCAAAGTGATAGGTTTGCTAAGAGTTATACCTTTATTTCTTTCAGAAGCTAATATAGGGTGACTAGCACAAGAAATAATTGTATTTGGACCTATAAAAGCATTTTCTCCGATAGTGACAATGGAGTTATCAAGGATAACACAATTATAATTTAAAATAGCAAGTCCTTTGAAGAAAATATTTTTTCCATAATCGCATTTAAAGTCTTGATTAATAAAAACTAAATCTCCACATTCTCCAAAAAGTTCTTTCAAAATTTTTGATTTTTTTAATTTATTTTCTGGAGAAAGATGATTATATTCATAAAGTAATATTTGGGCATTCTCTTGAAGAGATTGTAATTCCCTATCTAAAGCGTTATATGGAATCCCATTTAACATTTTTTCTCTTTCTGTCATATATCTCCTTATGGAAGAACTTCGATAGTAACTCTTCTATTAGCTTTTCTTCCTTCTAAAGTGCTATTAGGAGCAATTGGCATATCTGGTCCCTTTCCTAATACTGTAAATCTGTTAGCAGATACTCCACGTGATACAAGGTAATTTCCAACAGATAAAGCTCTCTTTTGAGAAAGTTCCATATTATATTCACGAGAACCTGTTGAGTCAGTATGTCCTGTAACTACAATTTTAGATTTTGGATAATTATTTAAAACAGTAGCAATACCGTTTAAGTGTCTTGTAAATTGAGATTTTAAAGCAGAACTATTTAGATTGAAAGTTAATCCTTCAGGGATATTTAATAAAATAGAAGAACCAGTATTAACTATTTCAACACCAGAATTATAAAGTACATTTCTAAATTCGTTTTCTTGTTTTTGAAGGTTAGCACCGATAGCTGTACCTATTAAAGCACCAGCTGCAGTTCCGATTAAAGTTCCTTTTGTATTTCCACCTATTAGTTGACCAGCAAGAGCACCAGCCGCAGCTCCACTAAGAGCTCCTCCAGTTGTATAAGACATAGAACCTTCAGGTCTTACAAAGTTAGAAGTACATCCTCCTAAAATTAGGGCAGTAGTTAAGAAACTAACAACTATTTTTTTATTTTTCATAATTGAACCTCCTAAATCGTGTAATAAAATAAAAAAAATAAACCTCTTATAACAATTATAATCTATTATTCTTAACTAATCAATAAATTTGTAAAAAATATTTAAAAAAATTTCAAAAAAACTTAAAATAAAAACCATTGAAAATAAAAGAAAAAATAAAAAAACGAATAAAAAATAAAAAAAAGTGTTGACAGATTTTATATAATATGATATTATTATTCTTGTCTTAGGGGACGTCGGAATATAGCGCAGTCCGGTAGCGCACTTGCCTTGGGAGCAAGGGGCCGCAAGTTCGAATCTTGCTATTCCGACCATTTGCGGGAATAGCTCAGTTGGTAGAGCGTCAGCCTTCCAAGCTGAATGTCGCGAGTTCGAACCTCGTTTCCCGCTCCATTTTTATGTTTATGTGTCTGTAGCTCAGCTGGATAGAGCAACGCCCTTCTAAGGCGTGGGTCAGGGGTTCGAATCCCTTCAGACACGCCATTAATGGTGACTGTAGTTCAGTTGGTAGAGCGCCAGTTTGTGGCACTGGTTGTCGCGAGTTCGAGCCTCGTCAGTCACCCCATAACAATATGCGTCATTAGCTCAGTAGGTAGAGCACACGACTTTTAATCGTGTTGTCACTGGTTCAAATCCAGTATGACGCACCATAAATTTAGTGCGAGGATGGCGGAATTGGCAGACGCGCTAGACTTAGGATCTAGTGTCTCCGACGTGAGGGTTCAAGTCCCTCTCTTCGCACCATTTTTTTATAAAAAAATAAATAATTTAGAATTATACAAAGGGCTACTTTTTTAGGTAGTCTTTTCTTATATTTAAAATATATTTTAAAAGTTGTTTTTTTATGCTATAATTATTTAGGCAAAACTCTAGCAAGGAATGGAATGAGTATGGAAATATATGACGCAAAAGAAAAAACAAAGATAAATTTTCAAAAAATACAAAATGAAAAAAATTTTTATTTAGGAGAATTTAGAGAAAATGTAATTTCTGCATTGAAAAAACAGGATATAGATGAGAATATTCAATATCGTTTTTTAAATCTAATGAAAAATAAAAATGCAAAACTTTTAAAAATAAGCAGAGAGCTTAATATGAAAGATATAAAAAAATATATAGAGTATGCTGAAAAAATAAATTTAAACTATCGTTTAGTAGATGGTTTATCATATGAAGGGGATATTGGAATGGTAATTGTTTCAAAGGAGCCTTTAGAAAATGAAAATGAGGATATCATTTTTGAGGGAGAACAAGAGTTATATGTAAAAGCAGGTCTTTCACCTTATTACTGGGAAGCTGAAGGAAAGAAGATCTGTAAAAAACATTATAAATTACTGGAAGAGAAATATCCAGAAAAAAAAGAAAAGTTTGACTTAATGGGAATATTAGATAAAATGTTGGGATATAAATGTCCTATCTGTACAAAGGAAAATTCAAACAAAGGAGATATTTAATGGGAGTAGGAGCTTTTAAAATCAGAGGAAATAAAAAATTATCGGGAATACTAGAAGTAGAAGGATCTAAAAATGGATCATTACCAATTTTTGTAGCCACTCTTATAGAGAAAGGTACATACATTTTAAGAAATATTCCAAATCTTATGGACATAAGAACATTAATCAAACTATTAGAAAGTTTAGGGCTAGAAGTAGAACAACTGGATAAACACTCATATAAAATTGTAAATAATGGTATAAAAAATATAGAAGCATCTTATGAGTTAGTAAAAAAAATGAGAGCATCATTTTTAGTAATGGGACCAATACTTGCTCACTGTGGAGAAGCTAAAGTATCACTTCCTGGAGGTTGTGCAATAGGAGCAAGACCTGTTGATTTACATTTAAAAGGTTTTGAAGCTTTAGGAACAGAAATAACAATAGAACATGGTTATGTATATGGTAAAGTAAAAGATGGAAAACTAAAAGGAGATAAAATAATTTTAGATTTTCCAAGTGTAGGAGCAACAGAAAATATAATAATGGCTGCAGTAAAAGCAGAGGGTGTTACAATAATAGAAAATGTGGCTAGAGAACCAGAAATCGATGATCTTTGTCATTTCTTAAATAAAATGGGAGCAAAAATAGAAGGAATAGGAGAAGGAAAACTTACAATAACAGGAGTTGACAAACTATATCCTTGTGAATATGAAATAATACCAGATAGAATCGTTGCAGGAACATTTATAATCGCTGCTGTAATGTTTGAAGGGGTAAAAGTTAAAGGAGTTAGAACAGAGCATTTAGAAAGCTTTTTAATGAAACTTCAAGAGATGGGAGTAACTTATCACATTGATGAAAATGGACTTTTTGAAGTTACTTCTAAATTAGAAGATCTAAAGGGAGTAAAAGTAAAAACAATGCCTCACCCAGGTTTCCCAACAGATTTACAATCTCCTATTATGACTCTTATGTGTTTAGCTAAAGGAAGTAGCGAGATAACAGAAACAATATTTGAAAATAGATTTATGCACGTACCTGAGTTAAATAGAATGGGTGCAGAGATAACAACAGAAAAAAACATAGCAGTAATAAAAGGAATTGACAAATTTTCTTCAGCACAAGTTATGTCAAGTGATTTAAGAGCTGGAGCAGCTTTGGTCCTTGCAGCTTTAAAAAGTGAGGGAGAAAGTACTGTAAATAGAATTTATCATATAGATCGTGGATATGAGGATCTTGAAATTAAATTAAGAAATATTGGTGCTGATATAGAAAGAGTTAAAGAAGAGATATAGGAGTGATATGGATAAAATAATCGGAATAAACCCTGTTATGGAGGTTTTAGAAAATAAAGAAAAGAATATTGAGAAAATAGAAATATTTCAAGGAATAAAAGAAGATAAAGCTAATCTTATTAGAAAAAAAGCCTCTGAAAGAAATATAAAAGTTCAATATATTAAGAAAAAAGTTGATAATTCACAAGGAGTTATTGCTTATATAAGTTCCTATGATTATTATGTTGAATTTGGAGAGTTTTTAGAAAAAATAGCTCCTAAAGAAAAAGATATAGTTTTGGTTTTAGATGGTGTACAAGACCCTAGAAACTTTGGAGCAATAATAAGAAGTGCTGAGATATTTGGTGTATCAGGTATAGTTATTCCTGAGAGAAACTCTGTAAGTATAAATGAAACAGTTGTAAAAACTTCAACAGGAGCTATAGAATATGTTGATATAGTTAAGGTTGTAAATATTACAGAAGCACTAAAAAATCTTAAAAAATTAGGATATTGGGTATATGGAGCAGAAGGTGACGGAGCAAAAGTATATTCAGAAGAAAAATATCCAGACAAAACAGTAATAGTTTTAGGTAGTGAAGGATTTGGAATAAGAAAAAAAGTTAAGGAAAACTGTGATATTTTGATAAAAATACCAATGCACGGAAAGATAAACTCTTTAAATGTGTCTGTTGCAGGAGGAATTCTTTTGTCAGAAGTGGCAAAATCAATTTATTAAAAAATTTGGAGTGTGTTAAATGGACGCGTCAGAATTAAAAATTTTGATGAAAGCCAAAGCTGGTGATAATGAAAGCTTTGAAATTCTTTTAAAAAAATATGAAAAATACATATATATGAATACAAAGGATTACTTTCTTGCTGATGGAGAGAGAGAAGACTTGGTTCAAGAAGGAATAATAGGACTTTTAAAAGGAATAAAAAGCTATGATAGTGAGAGAGAGGCTTCTTTTAAAACTTTCGTAATAATGTGTATGAGAAGACAAATTATCACAGCTATAAAATCTTCCAATAGTAAGAAAAATAGATTTATAAGTTTGTCAGGATCAGAAACTGATGAAAGTTTGATGGAAGAATATGTAGAAAAATCTCCAAATGCTGAAGAGGTTTTTTTATATAAAGAGCTTATGGAAGAGTTTAAAGAATACACAAAAGAACATTTTAGTGATTTAGAAAAAGAAGTTTTAGAGAAACTTTTTCAAGGATATAACTACAGCGAAATAGCTGAAAATTTAGGAAAACCAGCAAAAGTCATAGACAATGCTTATCAAAGAATAAAAAATAAAGTAAAAAGATGGCTTAAAGATTTTAGAAATGTATAAATTTAAAATATAAAAACTTTTTAGAAAAGGGGGAACAATGAAAGAGTATAATTTCAGAGAAATTGAAAAAAAATGGCAAGCAAAGTGGGAAAATAGTGTACTCTTTAAAACTAACGATAAAGTAGATGGAAAAGAAAACTATTATGTTTTAGTAATGTTACCTTATCCATCAGGAAAATTGCACGTTGGACACGCAAGAAACTATACAATAGGTGACGTTATAGCTAGATATAAAAAAATGAAAGGATATAATGTACTTCACCCAATGGGATGGGATTCTTTCGGATTACCAGCTGAAAACGCAGCTATTCAACATGGAGCACACCCAGCAATCTGGACAAAATCAAATATAGAAAATATGAAAAGACAATTAAAATTAATGGGACTTTCATATGATTGGGACAGAGAAGTTGCCACTTATACAAAAGAATATTATAGATGGAACCAATGGATATTCAAAAAATTATACGAAAAAGGTTTAGTTTATAAAAAAGTATCAACAGTAAACTGGTGTCCAGAATGTCAAACAGTTTTAGCAAATGAACAAGTTGAAGACGGAAAATGTTGGAGACACTCAAATACTCAAGTTATTCAAAAAGACTTAGAACAATGGTTCTTTAAAATAACTGATTATGCAGAAGAATTACTTACTGGTCACGAAGAATTAAGAGAAGGTTGGCCAGAAAAAGTTCTTACAATGCAAAAGAACTGGATAGGAAAATCTTTTGGTACTGAGATAGTATTTACAGTTGAAGAAACTGGAGAAAAATTACCACTATTCACAACAAGAATAGACACTATCCATGGAGTAACTTATTGCGTTGTAGCTCCAGAACACCCAATTGTAAATAAAGTTATAGAAGCTAATCCAAGTATAAAAGAGGCAGTTAGCAACATGAAAAATATGGATATAATCGAAAGAACTGCTGAAGGAAAAGAGAAAAATGGAATACCAACAGGTTGGCATGTTATAAACCCTGTTACTGGAGATAAAGTACCTTTATGGATAGCTGACTATGTTCTTATGAACTATGGAACAGGAGCAGTAATGGCTGTACCTACTCACGACGAAAGAGACTTTGCTTTTGCTAGAAAATATAACTTACCAATGAAAGTTGTAATTAATCCAGTTGGACAAGAGGAAATTTTAAATCCAGCTGAGATGAAAGAAGCATTTACGGAAGCTGGGGTAATGGTAAACTCTGGAGAGTTTAACGGAATGAACTCAAAAGAAGCTCTTGAAAAAATAGCTGACTATGTTCAAGCTAAAGGATACGGAGAAAAAACAACAAAATATAGATTAAAAGACTGGGGAATTTCAAGACAAAGATATTGGGGAACTCCTATTCCAGTATTATACTGTGATAAATGTGGAATGGTAATGGAAAAAGATGAAAATCTTCCAGTAGAATTACCGACAGATGTTAAATTTACAGGAAATGGAAACCCTATTGAAACTTCTGAAGAATATAAACATGCAGTATGTCCAATCTGTGGAGGACCAGCAAGAAGAGAAACAGATACAATGGATACATTCGT
The DNA here is from genome assembly GCF_021531475.1 of Fusobacterium perfoetens. NCBI lineage: Bacteria > Fusobacteriati > Fusobacteriota > Fusobacteriia > Fusobacteriales > Fusobacteriaceae > Fusobacterium > Fusobacterium perfoetens. Next base: position 25,029 of record NZ_JADYTX010000001.1, read on the forward strand.
TGATTCATCTTGGTATTTCTTAAGATATTGTGACCCTAAAAATACAAATCTTCCATTCTCTAAAGAAGCTGCAGATACTTGGACTTCTGTAAATCAATATATAGGTGGAGTAGAACATGCTGTAATGCACTTATTATATGCAAGATTCTTCTACAAAGCTTTAAGAGATTTAGGACTTGTAAGTGCTAATGAACCATTCAAAAGACTTCTTACTCAAGGAATGGTATTAGCTGACTCTTATTATTCACCAGCAACAAATAAATTCTTATTCCCATCAGAAGTTGAATTAAAAGATGGTAAAGCTTTTGCAAAAGAAACTGGTGAAGAATTAGTTATTAAAATGGAAAAAATGTCAAAATCTAAAAATAACGGTGTTGACCCAGAAGAGATAATGGAAAAATATGGTGCTGACGCTACAAGATTATTTATAATGTTCACTGCACCACCTGAAAAAGAATTAGAATGGAACGAAAATGGACTTGCAGGAGCAGTTAGATTCTTAAATAGAGTATGGAGAATAGTTGTAGAAAATAAAGAATTTATAAGTGATGACAAAATAGATTATTCAAAAATCTCTAAAGAAGATAAAGCACTAGTTAGAAAACTTCATCAAACAATCAAAAAAATCACTGATTCAATAGAAGATAACTACCACTTCAATACAGCAATAGCTGGAACAATGGAACTTATCAATGATGTTTATGATTATAGAGCAAATGTACTTGGAACAGATAAAGAAACACCTGAATCTAAAAAAATATTTGGACAAGTTATAGAAAATATAATTTTAATGCTTTCTCCATTTACACCACATTTCTGTGATGAGTTATGGGAAGAAATTGGAGAAGAGGGATATTTATTCAATGCTCCTTGGCCAGAATATGATGAAAAATTAACAGTGGCTGACGAAGTTACAATAGCTGTACAAGTAAACGGAAAAGTAAGAGGTTCTGTTACAGTAGATGTAAATGCTTCAAAAGAAGAGATTGAAAAACAAGCCTTTGAAATTGAAAATGTTAAAAAATTCACAGAGGGAAAAACAGTTGCAAAAGTGATAGTTGTTCCTAAGAAAATAGTAAACATAGTAGTTAAATAAAATTTTAAAATCCTGTAAATAAATTTTGCAGGATTTTTTTATTAAAAATATTGAAATATATATATTTTTTTTGAAAACTGTAGTATAATAAGAGAGTTAATAGAAAAATAATTAAGAAAAGATTTAGAAGGAGATGATAGTATGAATATTATGTTATTTGGAGCACCAGGAGCTGGAAAAGGAACTCAAGCAAAATATATAATCGAAAAATATGGAATTCCTCAAATCTCTACTGGAGATATATTAAGAGCTGCTGTAAAAGAAGGAACTCCTATGGGACTTGAAGCAAAAGCTTGTATGGAAGCTGGAAAATTAGTTTCTGATGAAATTATAATCGGAATCATAAAAGACAGATTAGCAAAAGATGATTGTAAAAAAGGATTTATCCTAGATGGTTTCCCAAGAACAATAGCTCAAGCTGAAGCTTTAGAAGTTTTAATGCAAGAAATGGGAATAAAATTAGATAAAGTTATATCTTTAAATGTTCCAGATGAACTAATCGTAGGAAGAGTAGTAGGAAGAAGAGTTTGTAAAGACTGTGGAGGATCTTTCCACGTAGAATTTAATCCACCAAAAGTAGAAGGAGTATGTGATTTCTGTGGTGGAGAATTAATCCAAAGAAAAGATGATTCTGCTGAAACAGTTGGAAAAAGATTACAAGAATACCACTCTCAAACTGCACCATTATTTGATTTCTACATGGAAAGAGGAATCCTTGCTGATATAGATGGAACAAAAGAAATTGATGAAATAACAAAAGAAATATTTAACATTTTAGGTTAATTTTAGGAAGGAAGAATATGGCAGTTATTATAAAAACTCCTGAAGAGATAGCAGGAATAAAAAAAGCCAATCAAATAATCGCAAGACTTTATGAAGAGGTATTACCACAATATATAAAACCGGGAATATCTACAAAAGAGATAGATAAAATAGTTGATGATTATATAAGATCTCAAGGAGCAATACCAGGTTGTATTGGAGTGCCAGGATTTTATAATTCATTCCCAGCAGCTACTTGTATTTCTGTAAATGAAGCAGTAGTTCACGGAATCCCAAGTGAAAATATAATTCTAAAAGAGGGAGATATAATAAGTGTAGACACAGTTACTATTTTAGATGGATATTATGGAGATGCAGCTATAACTTATCCAGTTGGAGAGGTAGACGCAGAAACAAAAAGACTTTTAGAAGTTACTGAAAAAGCAAGAGATATCGGAATAGAACAGGCTGTTGTAGGAAATAGACTTGGAGATATTGGACACGCAATCCAATCTTTTGTAGAAAAAAATGGTTTTTCTGTTGTAAGAGATTACGCAGGACATGGTGTTGGAAAAGAGATGCACGAAGATCCTTGTGTAGCTAACTATGGAAGAAAGGGTAGAGGAATAAAAATCGAAGAGGGAATGGTACTTGCCATAGAGCCTATGGTTAATGCTGGAAGTTACAGAATTGGTATGCTAGAAGATGGTTGGACAGTAGTAACTAAGGATGGGAAAAAATCAGCTCACTTTGAACATTCTATTGCGATAGTAGATGGAAAACCATTGGTACTTAGTAAATTAGACTAAAAAATTTTTCAAAAAACTCAAAAAATCAGTAGACATTTTTTAAAAAATATGGTAAAATATTTTGAATTTCTGTTCGATAGGAGGAGATATGTCAAAAAAAGATGTTATCGAATTAGAAGGAACTATTTTAGAAGCCCTTCCAAATGCGATGTTTCAAATTAAATTAGAGAATGGGCATACTATTCTAGGTCATATTTCAGGAAAAATGAGAATGAACTATATCAAAATCTTACCTGGAGATAAAGTTACTGTTCAAATTTCTCCATATGATTTATCTAGAGGAAGAATAGTTTACAGAAAGAAATAGTTTTTTTACATCACGAAAAAGGAGGTAGAGATGAAAGTAAGAACATCAATTAAACCTATTTGTGACAAATGTAAAGTAATCAGAAGACACGGTAAAATAAGAGTTATCTGCGAAAATCCTAAACATAAACAAGTTCAAGGATAATTAAAGATAAAATTATTTTAAAGAAAACTAGATTATTTTACTAACAGGAACAAATTTAGTACTGACATTGGAAGTACTGTAAAGATATGTTTGGCTGTAGGGTCTATTCTTAGGGAAACCTAAGGCATATCGAGGAAAGTGTTGGCTAACCTAAGATGTTAGCGAATATATAAAATTTTTGTGAAATAGGAGGAATCAGATTTGGCTAGAATCGCTGGAGTAGACGTTCCTAGAAATAAGAGGGTAGAAATATCTTTAACTTATATCTACGGAATTGGAAGAAAAACTTCTCAAGACATTTTAACTCAAGCAGGAGTTAATTTTGACACAAGAGTAAAGGATTTAACTGAAGAAGAATTAAACAAAATTAGAGGTATCATCGACGGATTAAAAGTAGAAGGAGACTTAAGAAAAGAAGTTAGACTTTCAATAAAAAGACTTTTAGATATCAGATGTTACAGAGGATTAAGACACAAAATGAATCTACCAGTAAGAGGACAAAAATCTAAAACTAACGCTAGAACTAGAAAAGGTCCTAAAAAAATGGTAAAAAAATAAGATTAACTTAAAATTTCGTGAAAGTTAATTAGTGTCACATTTTAGAGATGAATTAGAATTAGAAGTAAGGAGGGAGCTCAATTGGCTAAAAAAGTAGCTAAAGTTAAAAAGAAATTAAAAAATATTCCTAGCGGAGTAGCTCATATACATTCAACATTCAATAACACAATTATTGCTATTACTGACCCAGAAGGAAGAGTAGTAAGTTGGAAATCAGGTGGAACTTCAGGTTTCAAAGGAACTAAAAAAGGAACTCCATTCGCAGCTCAAATCGCAGCTGAACAAGCAGCAGGAATAGCTATGGAAAATGGAATGAAAAAAATTGAAGTTAAAGTTAAAGGACCTGGATCAGGAAGAGAAGCTTGTGTAAGATCTTTACAAGCTGCTGGATTAGAAGTTACAAAAATAACTGACGTAACTCCAGTTCCACACAACGGATGTAGACCACCAAAAAGAAGAAGAGTGTAGTCACTTAATATTTATTTAAGTAATGAGAAAATAGTAAGGAGGAATATTCGAGAATGGCAAGAAATAGACAGCCTATATTAAAAAAATGTAGAGCACTTGGAATTGAGCCTATGATTTTAGGAGTAAATAAAACTTCAAAAAGAGGGTTCAGACCAAACGCAAACAAAAAACCTACAGAATATGCAATACAATTAAGAGAAAAACAAAAAGCTAGATTTATATATAATGTAATGGAAAACCAATTCAGAAAACTTTATGAGGAAGCAACTAGAAAAGAAGGAGTTACAGGTTTAGTTTTAGTTGAATTCTTAGAAAGAAGATTAGAAAACGTTGTTTACAGATTAGGATTTGCAAAAACTAGAAGACAAGCTAGACAAATCGTTTCTCACGGACACATTGCTGTAAACGGAAGAAGAGTAAACATAGCTTCTTACAGAGTTAAAGTTGGAGATGTTATTTCTGTAATTGAAAACTCTAAAAATATCGAATTAATAAAAGAAGCTGTAGAAGCATCTACAGTTCCAGCTTGGTTAGAACTAGACAGAGCAGCTTTTGCTGGTAAAGTTCTTCAAAATCCAACTAAAGAAGATTTAGACTTTGATTTAGATGAAGCCTTAATAGTTGAGTTCTATTCTAGATAATAAGCCTTTTAATAGGAGTTGATCAAATGTTAAAAATTGAAAAACATGCTAGAGGTATAAACATAAGTGAAGTAAAAGAAAATGAATTTAAAGGTCAATACATAATTGAGCCTTTATACAGAGGGTATGGAAATACAATTGGAAATGCTCTAAGAAGAGTTTTACTTTCTTCTATACCTGGTGCAGCAATAAAAGGTGTAAAAATTGAGGGAGTTTCTAGCGAATTTTCTATCATGGAAGGGGTTAAAGAGCCAGTTACTGACATTATCCTTAACATAAAAGAAATAGTAGTTAAAACTGAATCAGTTGGAGAGAGAAAAATGACTCTTTCTGTTAAAGGACCTAAAATTGTTAAAGCAGCTGATATAATTCCAGATATTGGCTTAGAAATAGTAAACCCAGAACAAGTTATTTGTACTATAACTACTGACAGAGAAGTAGAAATGGAATTCTTAGTAGATGTAGGAGAAGGGTTTATCGTATCAGAAGATATAGATAAAAAAGATTGGCCAGTTGGGTATATAGCAGTTGACGCTATCTATACTCCAATTAGAAAGGTGTCTTATTCTGTTGAAGCAACTATGGTTGGTAGAATGACAGATTTTGATAAGCTAATTATTAACATAGAAACTGATGGAAGTGTTGCCATAAGAGATACTGTTTCTTATGCAGTAGAACTTCTAAAATTATATCTTAACCCATTCTTAGACTTAGGTAACAGAATGGAATACTTAAGAGATGAAGTAGAAGAAGAAGAGGAAGAAACAGAAAAACAAGAGAAAGATGGCAATATATTAGAGACTAAGATAGAAGAGCTAGACTTAACAGTTAGATCATTCAACTGCTTAAAGAAAGCTGGAATAGAAGAAGTTGGACAATTAGCAAGACTAAGCATGAACGACCTTCTAAAAATAAAAAATCTTGGAAGAAAGTCTCTTGATGAAATCCTTGAAAAAATGAAAGAATTAGGATTTGACCTTAATCAGAATGAGTATTCTGAATAATATCGACAAGAGGAGGAAGCTAATTAATGAATCACAACAAATCATATAGAAAATTAGGAAGAAGAGCTGACCACAGAATGGCTATGCTTAAAAACCTAACAATATCATTAGTAAAAGAAGAAAAATTAGAAACTACAGTTACTAGAGCTAAAGAACTTAGAAAATTTGCTGAGAGAATGATAACTTTAGGTAAAAAAGGAACTTTAGCTGACAGAAGAAGAGCTTTTGCTTTCTTAAGAGACGAAGAAGCAGTAGCAAAATTATTCAATGATTTAGCACCAAAATATGCTGAAAGAAACGGTGGATACACTAGAATAATCAAAACTTCTGTAAGAAAAGGTGACTCTGCTGAATTAGCAATAATCGCTTTAGTATAGTAAGATTTTCATTTATAAACAAGAGACTCTTTTGAAAAGGGTCTCTTTTTTTATATAGATACAGTAATAAAAGTTTTATGTACTTTAAGTATAAAATATGTTATAATTTAATAAAAAATGTTTTTAAGGAGAAAACTCAGAAATGATAAAAATAGCTTTGGCACAAATAAAATCTTTTCATGGAGATCCAGAATTAAATTTGAAAAAAGCAATTAAGTTAATAGAAGAAGCTTCAAATAAAAAAGTAAATATAATTATTTTTCCAGAACTTTACTATAGTGGATATTTTAATAGAAGAAAAAAATTTTATGAGATATCAGAAACTAAAGAAGAGTTTCACTCAAAATTAAAAAATATAGCTAAAGAACATAACATTTCTATAATAATGGGATATCCAGAAAAAGAAGGAGAAAAATATTATAATAGCATAATTTATATTGATGAAGATGGTAAATTATTGTGTAGTTATAGAAAAATATATTGTTGGAAAGAAGAAAAGAGAACTTTTGAACAAGGTGATAAACTATTTGTAGTTGATACAAAATTTGGAAAAATAGGTTTATTGAGTTGTTACGATGTGGAGTTTCCTGAGCTCTTTAGAATTTTACATTTTAAAGGTGCTAAATTGGTTATATGTCCAGCTGTTTGGAGTGAATGGATAGGACATCGATGGGATTCAAGTCTTATGGCAGGAGCAATAAATAATTTATATTTTGTTGTTGGAGTTAATACTGTAGGTCCAACTCCCTTGAATAAAGAACTTTGTGGTAATAGTCAAGTTATATCTCCATTTGGTGAAGTAGTTGTAAGAGCTAGTTCCAAAAAAGAAGAAGTTATTTATTGTGAAATAAATTTAGAAGAAGTAGAAGAAATACGAAAAGAGTATCCAATATGGCAAGATTATAGAGAAGATATGTTTGATAAGAATTTAATTAAAAAATATTAAAATATACTTTTTGGAGGATGTTAATCATGACAAATGAAATGCAGTATATTTATGCTATATATCAAGAAAAAAGTTTTTCAAAAGCTGCAAAAAAATTATATATTTCCCAACCAGCTTTAAGTGCTATGGTAAAAAAAGTGGAACAAAAAATAGGATATCTTATATTTGATAGAAATACTATTCCTCTAACAGTTACTAAAGAGGGTAAATATTATATAAAATGTGTTGAGAACATATTGAATATAGAAAAAAATATGGAGAGTTATTTTAAGGATTTAAAAAATCTTGATTCTGGAAAAATAGTTATAGGAGCTTCATCATTTTTTTGTGCTTTTACTTTACCAAAGTTAATATCAAAATTTAGAGAAAATTATCCAAAAGTAGATATAGAAGTAATAGAGGGAAATATAAAAGAATTAAGGGAAGGATTAGAAAAAAATACAATAGACTTAATAATGGAAACAGCTGTTTCTCCAGATGATGAAAAATTAAAAACATATTTTTATAAAAATGAAAATATATTATTAGCAGTTCCTAAAAAATGGAAAATAAATAATGAATTGAAAGAGTACCAGCTAACATATGAAGACATAAAAAATAATAGACATTTAAGCAAAGAAAAATTATCTGTACCCCTTATTAAATTTAAAGATTTTTCTTTTATAACTATGAAAAAAGGTAATGATCAATATGTGAGAGGATTAGCATTGTGTAAAAAAGCTGGTTTTACTCCAAAATCATCTTATAAAATAGATCAAATTATGACAGGATATCATATTGCAATTTCTACTTTAAGTGCAGTAGTTTTTGTCAGAGATTTGTTAATTGTTGATGAACAAGAAACAGACAAATTAATTTATTACAAGTTAGATGAAGAATTATCTATTAGACCAATATACATTGCAACAAAAAAAGGTAAATACATCTCCGTTTTGGAAAAAGAATTTATAAAGCTTGCTTGTTCTGAATCCATTATTAGTATTAATAAAAAAGATAACCCATAGAGGGTTATCTTTTTTAATCATTATATAAAAATAAATTTTTTTGTTTTTATTAATCTTCAACACAAAGAACTTTTCCATCTTTGACAATTAATTCATCATCAAAAGTAATAGTAGGATTATATTGAACCATATCAATATGAACAGTAGATCTAGCAGGTTGTCCATAATAGAATCCGTTACCCATAGCTATATGACAAGTTCCATAGGCTTTTTTCTCTTCTTCAAAATCTCCGTTAAATAGACAATTTCTATTTAATCCAATTCCTATTTCAGCTATATTGTCACTATCTTTGACTTCAGCTATTTGTCTACGGATCTCAGTACAAATTTTTGGATCTCCGCCAACAACCTCAACAATACGACCACCTTCTATTCTTAGTTCGATAGGAGTAGTAGGACATCCATAATAACATATAGGACCATCAATTACTAATTTACCATGAGTAGTTCCAATAACTGGACCTAAAGAAACTTCACCATCAGACCAAGCCATTGCGTCTCCAGGATTTCTAGCTATTCCACATTCAATAATAGGTTCCATTTGATTCATTTCCATATATAAGTCAGTTCCAGCAGGAGTAGTTATATGAGCTTTTTTCTTACCTCTCCATACAGATTGTAATTTTACTCCATCAGCATAAACTTTTTCATAATCAGCTTGAGCTCCTCCACGAGTAAAGTTATCTATATTTCTAAGAACTATTGAACATTCTCTTAATTTTTTTTCATTTATTAATTCTTTTAATCTGTTGTTGTAAATAGCGGCTCCAGAAGCAGTAGTCATTCCAATGAAAACATCACAAGCTTCCATAGCTAGTTCTAAAGTTTTAGGGAAAATAGTTGCTTTGTCTTTTCCTCTAACTGGCATCATAGATATATTGTATTCAGCCCCACATTTTAAAGCAGCCGCTGCGATAGCATTTGCCATTCTCATATCTGTTTGTGGATCTATTGCAATAAGAACTTCTTCACCAGGTTTAACACCCATTAAATTTCCTATAAGATAATCTGCTCTTTCAATACATTCGATTATTCTGTTGTCTTCCATTAAAATCACTCCTTTTTAAATTTGGGATATTTGTTTGTTGTTTTGATAACTCAATGATATCTTAAGATAAATTTTTTTTCAATTGTTATACAAAAAGTTATATAAGTTATAATTTTTATTTATATGTTTTGAAATAATATATCCATTTATATTATAAATTAAGCGAAAAAAGATATTAATATTATTTTTGTTGATATATTACTGAATAGATATAAAAAAAAATTATAATTTATAATAAATTCATATAACACTTTGAATATTAAAAAAAATAATGTATAATTTTTTTATCCGGAAAGTTAGCTTTAAAGCAAAACTTAAAATTCTAAAAATAAACAGGAGGGCGAAAATGGAGACAAAAAAGAGTATACCATTGCATATTAAAATATTTATAGCATTATTTTTAGGAATATTTGCAGGTTATGTTTTAAACTTTATGGGTGGAGTAGAAAATCCTATTATTAATAATCATATTTTACCATTTTTACAATTTTTAGGAGATTTTTTTATAAAAGCTATTAAAATGGTAATAGTTCCATTGGTGTTTTTTTCTGTGACAGATGCAGCATTGTCATTAGGAGATATAAAAAAATTACGTAGTATAGGTTTAAAAACAGTAGTATTTTTCTTGGGAACTTCAGGATTAGCTGCAACAATAGGTTTAGTTTTAGCAAATATAATTCAACCAGGAAAAGGTGTTCTTTTAGGAACGGCTGGTCAAAAAGTAGCTGTAAAAGAGTTACCTGGAGTTTATAAAACAATTTTAGATTTATTACCTAACAATCCTTTTGAATCTCTTTCAAAAGGTGATATGATGCCAATAATTGTATTTTCATTATTATTAGGATTTGCAATTATAATGATGGGAGAGAAAGGAAAACCATTGGCTAACATAATAAATAGTTTAGCAGAAGGAATGTTTAATATTATAGGTTTAATAATATCTATTATTCCTTATGGAGTTTTTGGGCTTATGTCAGTAGCTATGGCAAAATATGGTACAGCAATCTTTGGACCTGTTTTAAAATTTATATTAACAGATTATTTAGCTTCAGCAATTATGATAGTAGTAGTTTACAGTATTTTACTAGTGGTAATAGGAAAGGTTAGTCCAGTAAAATTCTGGAAAAAAGCAATTCAACCTTGGATAATTGCTTTTAGTACTTGCACTTCTTCAGCAGCATTACCAGTTTCAATGGAGGTTGCTCCGAAGTTAGGGATTTCTAAAAATGTTTCTAACTTTGTTTTACCATTAGGGGCAACAGCTAATATGAATGGAACTTGCATATATTTTGGGGTAATAGTTTTATTTGCAAGTCAATTATATGGAATAAATTTATCAATACAACAACAAATTTTATTAGTTATACAAGCAACATTTTTAAGTGTTGGCTGTGCAGCTACTCCTCAAATAGGATTGGTAATTTCTATAACACTTTTAACTCAAATGGGTCTACCATTGGAGGCAACTGCATTAGTAGCTGGAATTTATAGAATAATAGATCAAGCTCATACATCTACAAACTCTTCTGGAGATTTAGTAGCTTCAGTTTGTATTGCTGCAATGGAAGGAGAATTAGATAGAGAGACATTTAATAAATCAGATGAAATAGCAGCCTAACATAAAAAGATAATAATACCCAAAAAAGTAACCACTAGTTGGTTGCTTTTTTATTTTTAATAGAAATAATAAAAAATAAAAAAGGAAATTTTTTTTAATTACAGAATAATAAAATGAAAGCTTTTAAAATAAATAAAGTGGAGGAGAGAGATATGAAATTAAAAATGTTATTAGCAGGACTAACTTTGACCTCAACAGTGGCATTAGGAGCTGGACCTCAATTGTCAGTGGCACCAGGTCTTCAATTTGGAGCTACAAAATATGATTCCATTGATAACTTCAGTTTTAACTTATTAGGAGCTGAAAACCAAAGTATGTCAGGATTTGATTTATCATTGATCGGTTACAGACAAATAAATGGAAACTTTAATGGGGGACATTTAGCTGTATTTGGATTTGAAGCATTTAGAGTAGCAGGAGATATGACAGGAGTATCTTTAGCTCTATGGAATGATGTAGGTGGAAATCTAAATGGAGGAACTATCGGTATAGTAAATACAACTAGAGGAAATGCTACTTTTAATCTTGGTGGAGTAAACTATGTTGAAGGAAAAGCTATGGTTCAACTTGGATTTGTAAACTATTCTCAATCAGTAGGAGGACTTCAATTTGGATTTGTAAATGCAACACAAAATTTAGAAGGAATTCAAGTTGGATTTGTAAACTATGCTGCTAATGGAATTTTACCAGTTTTACCAATTATAAATTTTAGAAAATCTTTTTAAGATTATACTATAGAGAACAATAAAAATAAAAAAGACTGTTTTAAATTATTGATTTTATTAAGAAAATAATTGAGATAGTCTTTTTTTATAAAATAACATTTTTATAAAAAAAGCTTGATTTTTTTTTAAAAAAATGTTATATTATTTTTACAAATATGGAATAATTACAATTTTAAAGTTTAGGAGGAATCATGGTGAAGCATTTATCTACAGATATAAGAGTAGCTATAGAAAAAGATAATTTTTCTATAATGAGAGATGAAGAAAAATGTGTAAAATGTGGTTTATGTAAAGAGATTTGTAATAATTATATAGGAGTAAATAATAGATATTCTCTAAAAGATACAAATGATAAAGCCATATGTATAGATTGTGGACAATGTTCAAATGTATGTCCAACTTCTAGTATAACAGAAAAATATGATTATAAAAAATTAAAAGAGATTATAAAAGATAAAGATAATATTGTAATCTTTTCTACTTCACCAGCTGTAAGAGTTTCTTTAGGAGAGGAATTCAATTTAGAAAAAGGAAGTTTTGTTGAGGGAAAAATGGTCTCTCTATTAAGAAAATTAGGAGGAAGTTATGTATTAGATACTAACTTTGCTGCTGATTTAACTATAATAGAGGAAGCCAGTGAATTGATTGATAGAGTAACAAAGAAAAAAGTATTACCTCAATTTACAAGTTGTTGTCCAGCCTGGGTAAAATATGCTGAAATTTTTTATCCTGAAATATTACCTAATATATCTACAGCTAAAAGTCCAATAGGAATGCAAGGTCCAACTATAAAGACATATTTTGCTAGTAAAATGGGATTAAATCCTAAAAAAATAGTAAATGTAGCAGTAACACCTTGTACAGCAAAGAAATCAGAGATAAAAAGAGATGAGATGAACGCCTCAGCAAGATATCATAAAATTGATGATATGAGAGATATGGACTTTGTTATTACAACTAGAGAGTTAGCTTTATGGGCTAAAGAAGAAAATATTGATTTTAGTATTTTAGAAGAAAGTTCATATGATAATTTAATGGGTAAAGCTTCAGGAGCCGGAGTAATATTTGCCAATACAGGTGGAGTTATGGAGGCAGCTTTGAGAACAGCTTATTATTATATAACTAAAACAAACCCTCCTCAAGAACTTTATAATTTAACAGAAATAAGGGGAATGAAAGGAGTAAAAGAAGCTTCTTTAAAAATAGGGGATTTAGAATTAAATGTAGCTGTTATTTATGGAACTGATAATGCTGGAAAATTTATTGAAAATTTAGATAAATTAGATAAAAAATATCATTTTATAGAAGTTATGACTTGTCCAGGTGGATGTATTGGTGGTGGAGGACAACCAAAACCAAAAGACGGAGATATGGATAAAGCTAGATTAAAGAGAATTGAAAGTATTTATAATAGAGATTCTCAATTAGAAGTTAGAACAAGTCATGAAAATGATGAGATAATAACTTTATATAAAGAATTTTATAAGGAACCATTAAGTGAGATAGCTGAAGAAATACTACACACTATTTATTTTGATAAAAGTAATCAATTAGGAGGAAAAAAAATGAAAAAATATCGTTGTACAATATGTAATTATATTCATGAAGGAGATTTACCAGAAGATTTTGTATGTCCAATCTGTAAACAACCAGCTTCTGTATTTGAAGAAATAGTAGAGAAAAAAGAAGAAGGAAAAAATAAATATTCAGGAACTAAAACAGAAAAAAATCTTTTAGAAGCTTTAGCAGGAGAATCAATGGCTAGAAATAAATATACTTTCTTTGCTAGTGTTGCAAAAGCTGAAGGATATGAGCAAATTCATAATTTATTTATAAAAACAGCTGATAATGAAAGAGAACATTCAAAATTATGGTTTAAAGAATTAGGAATGTTAGGAGATACTAGTGAGAATTTATTACATGCAGCTGAAGGAGAAAATTATGAATGGACAGATATGTATGATAAATTTGCTAGAGAAGCTGATGAAGAAGGATTCCATGATTTAGCATTAAAATTCAGAGCTGTGGCAAAAATAGAAAAAGCTCATGAAGAAAGATATAGAAAATTATTAAGTAATGTTGAGATGAAAAAAGTATTTGAAAAATCAGAAGAAACTATGTGGGAATGTATAAACTGTGGTCATCTAGTAATGGGTAAAAAAGCTCCTGAAAGTTGTGAAGTTTGTGGATATGCACAAGGATTCTTTGAAGTAAGAAGCGAAAACTATTAAAAATAAATTAGAGGGTATTGGAATTTTCCAATACCCTCTATTAATTTTATATTAAAAAACTTTATCTTTAGTTTTAAAGAAATTATAAATATGAAAGCTTGAAATAGCTATCCAACCAATACCTGTGGCAAGAGCAACTCCTCCGAGTTCTAAAGAACTGATAAAAGCATAAGATAAAATTACCCTTATGATAATTTGTAGTGTTGTTCCAATAAAAGGAATATTCATTATACCAGTTCCTCTAAAATATCCAACAAATGCACTTCCGTTAAAACATAAAATATAGAAATAAGAGATAATTCGAAGATATTTAACTCCGTTTTTTATAGTTTCAGAACTAGCATTTGTAAGAAGAGCCTCCATAAATGGTGTGGCTCCAAAATACATAAATAGTGCCATTATAATTCCTAGAGAATACATAAGAACGATACTTGTTTTAAATCCCTCAAAGGCTCTTTTTTTATTTCCAGCTCCAATATTTTGAGCAATAAATACAGAGATAGCATCTGTACCACTTATAGCAAAAGTATTGGCAATCCCTTCTATTCTATTTGTAGCTGTATAAGCTGCAATTCCAAAAGCTCCCAATGTATTAACAGCTCCTTGAACTAAGATTTTTCCAATATAAAGACTTGATTGATGAAGAGCTGAAATAGATGCAAAATATAGGGTTTTCTTAAGTAAAATGCCATCAAATATCATATCAGCTTTTGAAATAATACATTCAGCAAAATTTTTCTTTATATATGAGAAACATAAAAGAGCTGAAATTCCTTGTGAAATAACTGTTGCCCAAGCTGCTCCACTTATTCCAAGATGAAGATATTTTATGAAAATAATATCAAAAAATATATTGCAAATTATTGAAATAATCAAAAATATCAAAGCAAATTTTGTATTTCCCATAGAACGCAGTTGAGAGGCAAATAAGTTATATAGGAAAGTAACGAATAATCCTAAGAAAATTATAATTAAATATTCAGTTACATAGGGTTCAATCTCTGGTGGAGTATTAATAATTTTTAGAATTGTTGGTAGAGATAGAATAGATATAAGACTTAGTAAAATAGTAAATCCTAAACCAAATGTAATTGCTAAGAAAGACTCTTTTCTATACTCTTTCATATCCTGTTTTCCGTAGAACATTGAAAGAATAACAGAAACTCCAGTACAACAACCTCCCAGTAAAAATATAAAAAGATTCATAACAGTTCCAGCTACTCCAAGCCCAGCAAAAGCATTTTCTCCTATATATTTTCCAACAATAATAGTATCCACCAAATTATAAAATTGTTGAAATATATTCCCAATAAGAAGAGGAATAGCAAGTTTTATAAGCTGACTTTTTATATTTCCCTCTGTGAGAATATAAGTATTTTTTTTCATAAAACTTTTATAAAACCTCCTGTTTTTTCTATATATTATATCATAAAATCATAAAAAAATTTATCAATAAAAAAGATTGCTGTGATACTCACAACAATCTTTTGATATTTCTATAGGAAATAAGCTCCGATTTTTGCATATTCTTCAACCATTTCTTCAGGCCAAACAGATGCTTGAACCTCTCCAATATGTAATTTTTCCAAGAAGAACATACAAATTCTTGATTGTCCTATTCCTCCACCAACAGTGTAAGGAAGTTCTCCATTAAGTAAAGCTTTGTGGAAAGTTAATTTTTTTCTTTCTTCAAGTCCAGAGATTTTTAATTGAGCATCAAGAGTTTCTCCGTCTACTCTTACTCCCATTGATGAAAGCTCAAGAGCATGTCCAAGTACAGGGTTCCATACAAGAATATCTCCGTTTAAATTCCAGTCATCATAGTCTGGGGCTCTTCCATCATGTTTTTTACCAGATTCTAATGTTTTACCAATTTGAGAGATGAATACTGCTTTATGAATTTTAGCAATTTGGTCTTCTCTTTCTTTTGGAGTAAGATCTGGATATAAATTTTCTAATTCTTGAGAAGTTATGAATGTAATATCATGAGGTAATTTTTTTTCAAATATAGGATATTCTCTTAAAATATATTCCTCAGTTTTTCTTAAAGCTCTATAAATTTCTTTAACTATCGCTTTTAGAGTAGTCATATTTCTTTCTTCTTTTTTTATAGTTAATTCCCAGTCCCATTGGTCAACATACATAGAATGGATATTGTCTAAATCTTCGTCTCTTCTGATAGCGTTCATATCTGTATAAAGTCCTGAGTGATTAGGGAAGTTATATCTTTTTAATGCCATTCTTTTCCATTTAGCAAGAGAGTGAATGATTTGAAATTCTTCTCCTTTATCCCATTTTGTATCAAATATAACAGGTCTTTCACTACCACTTAAGTCATCGTTTAATCCAGATGATCTTCTAACATATAAAGGTGCAGAAACCCTTGTTAAATTTAATTCATATGCTAATGTTCTTTCAAAGTAGTCTTTTATTTTTTTTATGGCTACCTCTGTTTCATATAGGTCTAGTTTACAATCGTAATCTTTTATCATTAATATCACTCCTTTAAAAATATATAAATTAATAAAATTATTTTTTTAATAAAAAAGCCATTCGGTTGTACCCGAATGGCTTAATATCTTAAGAAGGTCGGGTACAAATCATTTTTAAGTGAAAATGGATTTGTACCTAAAGCAAATATTACTTAAGTCCAAATCCCAACATATTATTATTGTTATTATTTATTAAATCAGATAAAAATATAATATGCCCCTTCATAATTCCTCCAAATTTTTTAAACAAATGTATGCAAATAGGATACAACTTTTTTAGGTAAAAGTCAATATTTTTTTGAAATAAATTTTTAAGAAAAAAATAAAATTTTTTTAAAAAATTATTTGACAAACTAAATATTTTATGATATTATAATATCAAGAAAAGAATATTTCTTCTTTGAAACGATGGTGATGAGTTTCAAAGTGTCCGATTTATCTCTCCTAAAATAAGTCGGATTCCTACCCTAAACTTTTAAAAAATTGTAGAAAAAGCTGACTAGTGATGAAGTACAGCTTTTTCTATTTTTTGGAAAATTTTTCTAAAAAAATAAGAGGAAAACTCCTCTTACTTTAAATTTATTTATTATTTAATATTTCGTAGCTACTAGAAATTACAGGCATATTTAAAATATTTAACATTCTTTCTAAAAGTATTCCCTCTCTAGTATCATATTTAAATCCATAACTTGCTCTTATACATTGAGTGATAAATTGTGTACCTCTATCAATGGCAATAGGCAAACTATCTCCTTGTAAAAGACTTCCTATAACCACACTTGTGTAACAATCTCCAGTTCCTGGATAAGAGGCAGGAATATATTTACATCTTATCTTCCAGAAAACATTATTTTCTTTATCATAAGCAATAACATTTGAATATTTTTCATTTAAAATAGTTTCATTTTCAGGAACACTAGTGGCGATAACTATTTTTGGTCCCATATTAGCAAGTTTAATAAGATAATTTTTAACAATTTCTTCATCAATATTTTCAACATATTCTTTATCTAATAAAAGACAAACTTCTGTAAAATTTGGAGTGATAATATCAGCTTTGGTAATAAGTTTTTTCATCTCTTCTACCATTTCACAACCCATTGTACTATAAAGTTCTCCACTATCTCCAAGGACAGGATCTATAACTACAAGATTATTTTTATGACCAAATCTATCTATAAATCTTGAAACGATATCTATCTGTTTGTGAGAACCTAAAAAACCAGAATAGATACAATCAAATTCTAAATCTAGTTTTGACCAATGTTCCATCATTTTCTCCATATTATCAGTTAGATCTATAAAACTAAAGTCTGTAAATCCTCCTGTATGAGTTGATAGAATAGCTGTTGGAAGAGGACAAACTTGAATTCCCATAGTAGAGAGAATAGGAATTATATTTGTAAGGGAAGATCTTCCAAATCCTGAAAGGTCATGTATAGCTGCAACTTTTTTTATTATTTTTTCCATAAAACCTCCTAAAGTAAGCATTAATTTTTACAATATTATACCTATTTTTTTTAAATATTGCAAAAAATAAAAGCAGGAAACAAAAGTTTCCTGCTTAGGGGGGTTATAATATCTTATTTATTCATGCTTTCAACTATTGCATCAACTAAAGAATCCATATCTTGATGAGTGTCATCTGTCATAGAAGATGTTAGAGTAACTTTTTCATCTAAGATATTCATATCTTTCATTTCTTCTAAACATTCTCTCATTAAAGAACCAGATTTGCAAGCCCAAGAACCATTTTCAAGGATAGCCACAGTTCTCTTTTGAAGATTTAGAGCTTTCATATCCATTAAGAAGTTATGCATTAATGGATAGATTCCAAGGTTATAAGTAACAGAAGCAAAAACTATATGACTGTATCTAAAAGCATCAGAGATAAGGTTAGATACATGAACTTTTGATACATCATACATCTTAACTTTTGTGATACCTTTTTCTACTAATTTTGTAGCTAGTACAGAACAAGCATTTTCAGTATTTCCATACATAGAAGCGTATACAATCATAACTCCTTTGTCTTCAGGTTCGTATTTACTCCATTTGTCATATTTATCTAAGAAATATCCAAGATCACTTCTCCATACAGGACCGTGAAGAGGACATATAATTTTAATATCAATTCCAGCTGCTTTTTTAAGTAATGCTTGAACGTGAGGACCATATTTTCCAACTATGTTTGTATAATATCTTCTTGCATCATCAAGCCATTCTCTATCAAATTCAACTTCGTCATTGAAAAGTTTACCATCTAGTGATCCAAAACTTCCAAATGCGTCAGCACTAAATAATACTCCGTTAGTTAAATCAAAACTTACCATAGCTTCAGGCCAGTGAACCATTGGAGCAGCAACGAATAATATTTCATGCTTACCAAATTTTCTTGTATCTCCTTCAGCAACTATTTCAGATTTTTCAGTATCAACGCTATAACCAAATTGATTCATAAGGTAAAAAGCTTTTTCTGAACTGATAACTTTAACATCAGGATAGTGGAACATAACTTCTTGCATCATAGCTGCGTGATCAGGCTCCATATGGTTTATTACCATATAATCAAGTTTTCTATCTCCTAAAACATATTTGATATTTTCTATAAATTGTCTTCCGATAGACCAATCAACAGTATCAAATAAAACAGTTTTTTCATCTAATAATAAATATGAGTTATAAGAAACACCTCTGTCAATTGGGTGTATATTTTCAAATAAGTGTAGACGATGATCATCTCCTCCTACCCAGTAAAGATCATCAGTTACTTTTCTAACATTGTGCATAAACACTCCTCCTCTATAAAGTACTAACTAATATAATTAATCTTCATCTATACAAATGAAAGCAGATTTTTCTTCTCCACAATCTGGACAAATCCAGTCTTCAGGCAGTTTAGTAAATAGTGTTTCTGGTTCTACTCCATTTTCCTCATCACCGATAGCTGGGTCGTATTCATATCCACAACCACTACATACATAACGTTTCCAAGAAGATGATCTTGTTGGTTTTGGTATAGATCTCTTCATCTTTTTCATTGGTGGTGCAGGAAGTTTTTCCTCTCCATTGTCAAGAGCTTGAGTAAGTAAAGGTAAAACTTCTTTTAAATCTCCAACGATACCGTAGTCAGCATTTTTAAATATAGGTGCGTTAGGATTATTGTTTATTGCAACTATTGTAGTAGCATCTTTTATACCTTTTAAGTGTTGTCCTGCTCCAGAAATTCCACAAGCTATATATAAATTTCCATTGAATTTTTGACCAGACATTCCAACATAACGATTTAATGGAACGTATTTTAAAGTTTCAGCTACAGGTCTTGAAGAACCGATTGCAGCTCCAGCTTGATAAGCTAAATCTTCGATAAGTTTCATATTTTCTTTAGCTCCAATACCTTTACCAGCACTTACTACTCTTTCAGCTGAAGAGATAGGAGTGTCAGCAGGGATTCCTACTGTGAAGTCATATCCATCTTTCTTCAAACTTTCAACTAAAGCATTAACTTTATCTTCCATACTTCCATCTTTAAAAATTATATTTTTACGGATACCAGTTGCGTGTCCTTTTGCTGATTTTTTCTTAGGTGAAGAACCTTCAGATTTTGGCATTTTTCCGATAAGATGAGAAGCGATAACAACTCTTTGAATTTCGTTTGTACCTTCATAGATAGTACAGATTTTAGCATCTCTATAAGCTCTTTCAACTTCCATTCCTTTTAGGTAACCAGTTCCACCAAAGATTTGTAAAGCATCATTTACAACTTCTAGGCAGATATCAGAAGCATATTGTTTAGCCATAGCTGATTCCATTCCAAATGGTTCATGATTTTCTTTAAGTTCAGCAGCACTATAAACTAAGAATCTAGCTGCTCTAATTTTTGTTGCCATATCAGCAAGTTTGAATGATATAATTTGTTGTTGAGCTATTGGTTTTCCAAATTGTATTCTTTCTTTTGAATAAGCTAAAGCATTTTCAAAAGCTCCTTGAGCGATTCCAAGTGCTTGAGAAGCGATTCCTATTCTACCACCATCTAGTGTAGCCATAGCTATTTTAAATCCTTCTCCCTCTTTTCCTAAAAGATTTTCTTTAGGAACTTTTACATTATTAAATATTAATTCAGCTGTTGAAGATGAACGGATACCCATCTTATCATAGTGATCTCCAAAAGTAAATCCTTCCCAACCTTTTTCAACTATAAAGGCACTGATTCCTCTAGTACCAATACCAGGTGTTGTAACAGCGAATACTACATATGTGTCAGCTTTGTCAGCGTTTGTTATAAATATTTTTCCACCATTTAAGATGTAGTGATCTCCTTCAAGAACGGCAGTAGTTTCAGTTCCTCCTGCATCAGATCCAGCATTAGGTTCTGTAAGTCCAAAAGCTCCAAGTTTTTCTCCACTAGCTAATGGAACTAAATATTTTTGTTTTTGTTCTTCTGTACCGAAAGCATAAATAGGATAGCTACCTAAAGATACATGTGCCGAAAGAATAACTCCAGTTCCTCCGTCAACCCTAGATAATTCCTCTACAGCGATAGCATAACTTAAAGTATCCATTCCAGCTCCACCGTATTCTGTTGGATAAGGGATACCCATAAGTCCCATTTCAGCAAATTTTTTAATAGCCTCAGTAGGGAATTCATTATTTTGGTCTAACATAAATGCTATTGGTTTTACTTCGTTTTCTGCAAACTCTCTAACCTTTTGACGAAGATTTTCGTGTACCTCTGTTGTTTTAAAAGACATATTATAACCTACCTCCTTCGTTTAACTTTCCTATATCGAAAAATTATTAACTTTCTTAAAATTGTATTTGTTTCATTTATGCTTTGATTATAGCATGGAAATTATTAAAAAGCAATAACAAAAAATTAAAAAAAGTATATTTTAAGTACAAGTTTAAATTAATTTAAACATAAAGATAAAACATATGAATTAAAAGTAAACAAAAAAGAGTAGATGATTAGTCTACTCTTTCTATAAAAATTGGTATTTATATTATTTTAGTCAAAAAAATATTTTCTAAAAAAATACATAAAAATAAAGTTGTTAATTAAAAATTAACAAAAAATTTTTAATATTTTTATTTTAGACGGTAAGTTTTAATTCCTTTATAATCTATAATATTTATTTTTTCATCATTTTCAATTTCTTGAACAAGTTCTTCAATATTTTCTACATTTCTACTTGCTAAAAAACTTCTAAGTTCAAATTGATTCATTGGGTGTCTTTTACAAAGACTTAAAACAGCTTCGTGGTGGTCATCAATCTCACTATAAAAAGATCCAGAGCTTAACATATCAATAGAGATTCCATGAAGTTGTTCTACTGCATATTTCATATTTTCTTTTGAAACCATATTTACATAAGATTCAGCAGGTGGTCTTACTGGAGTATTTAGATAAACTCTCGAATATTTTATTTTTTTCAAAATCTTTTTAAACTCATCAATAGAATGTTTATCATCATTCATTCCATCAAGTAACATAATTTCAAGCCAAAGTTCTCCTTTATATAGATGAGAAAATTCAATAAGTCCTTCTAAAATTTCATTATATTTAATTAAACCATAAGGTCTATCTATTTTTTTTGAAAGTTCTTCATTATAAGCGTTGATTGATGGAAGAACTATGTCAGCTTCCATTAAATCTTTTTGTACTTGTTTATCATTAAGTAAAGCTCCGTTTGTGATAACTGCTACAGGTTTGGTAGTTAAAGATTTTAAAGTTTTTACAAGTTCACCAAGTCTTGAATATAAAGTAGGTTCCCCCTCTCCTACTACTGTAACCACATCAAAAGCATCAGAGTTTTTAAGATATTCTTTAAATTCTGCTACAATATCCTCAAGTTTAAAAAATTCTTGCCTTGTATTTGTCATCTTATTAGTTCTACCAAGTTGGCAATAGATACAAGAATAGTTACAAGTTTTTTTAGGTATAGGACTAACTCCTAAAGAACGTCCAAGTCTTCTTGATGGAATAGGACCATATACATATTTTAATGTTTGCATAAAAATCGTCTCCTAACTATATATTAAATAATTTTTATTTAAAATTTCTTGATATAAAAGGATTATACCATAAAAAAACCTTTATTTTCAAGGTTTTCAAAAAACAAAAAATATATAGCTGATTATACCTCTGTTCTTTTTTATTTTTTTCATTTTAAAACAAAACAAATTTTTTGTAAAAAAGAGAAGTAAAAAAATATTAACATTTATTAGCACACGAGAACATATATTTCAATAATAAAAAGTTAGTTTATTAAAATAATAAAAATTTATAAAATTAGTTAATATATTGTTTTAATTAAAAAAAAGAAATAAATTTAAAACAGAGTGATTTTATAAATTGAAATAAAGTTAATATGTTTTAAAACGGAAGAAATAAATCAAAAATAAGAAATAAAGTTAAGAAATGTTAAAATTGTGTAAAAGAAAAAATATCAATGTAAAAAAAGTTAAAGGATCTGTTGAAATAAAATCTATTTTTTATATTTATTTCATTCAAAAAATATATATTTATATAAAACATGTAAATTAAATATTTTAAGATAAAAAAAGAAATAAAAAAAAGAATTGTCTGAAAAAAAACAAAAAAAGTTTAAAAAAAAACAAAAAAAAGGTTTACAAAATACAAAAAATAATGTATGATTGTCTTAGGGATGAAAAAGATAAACATCTTAGATAATATATTATGTACATTCAAGGAGGAAAGTTTATTATGAAAAAATTAGCACTTTTATTAACAGCACTTGGTGTTGTTTCTGCAGCAGCTTACGCAGCACCTGAATTAACAGTTACATCAGTAGGACAAGAATTAGAAATAGAACATGAAAATGGAACTGATGGGACAACAGCTTGGTTATTTAACTCTGTTGGATTAAAATATGATGATTGGTCTTTTACTGCTACAGGAGCAAAACAATGGAAATATAGCGATAAAAATGATGATGTTACATCTAGTAACCATAGATTACAATTTGATGTAGCTAAACCAGTAACAGATAATTTAACTTTAAAAGGAAGATATAGAGGACAAAATAATCTTGATAGATTCCAAGCAAGCTATGATTATAAATATGGAATGTTCTTATCATCTGGAGATTTCTTCTATGATTCAGTAAATGGAACAGATCATGACTCATTCCATGCTGAATGGCATCCAATTGGAGTTAGCTTAGGTCCAGTTCAAGTTAAATATTATTTTGAATATGTAAAAACTTTAGGGGATGTTCAAGTAGGAGAAGTTGAAGAAGCTTTCGATCACCAAATAAGATTATACGCTCCATTATATAAAGGAGAAAGACTAACTCTTTCTACAGAAGGTAGATTCTCTTTCCACGCTTCTAATGAATATAACGGAGAAGCTAATGCTACTCAAAAAGTTTATGATGATTTCGGAAATAACAGAGTTTATTTAAAAGCTAACTATGTTATGACTGAAAACCTAAATGTATATGCTAACTACTACTATCAATTTAGAGACTATGAATTTGAAACAGTTAAAAAGGATAATGTAAAATCATACACTTCTAACTTAGTTTTAGGATGGTCTTATAAATTCTAATCTGAATTAAATTAGTAAAATTTGAGGAAAGTGTAAGAACTTTCCTCTTTTTTATTTTTATCATTAATTTAATTACTCCACTTATTTCAATAAAAGTATTAAAATAAAAATAATAACTTTTTTTGAAAGGAGTGCACCATGATATACGGATATGTAAGAGTTAGTAGTGATAGGCAAACAGTGGAGAATCAAAAATTTGAAATTATTAAATTTTGTAAAAGAGAAAAAATAAAAATCGATGGTTGGATTGAAGAAACCATCAGTGGCACCAAAAATTATGATAAAAGAAAATTAGGAAAACTTTTAAAAAAAATTAAAAAAGATGACTTAATAATCTGTTCTGAATTATCAAGACTAGGAAGAAATCTTTTTATGATAATGGAAATTTTAAATATTTGTATGACTAGAGAATGTAAGGTTTGGACTATCAAAGATAACTATCGTTTAGGAGAGGATATTCAAAGCAAGGTATTAGCTTTTGCTTTTGGGTTATCTGCTGAAATAGAAAGAAACTTAATTAGCCAAAGAACTAAAGAAGCTCTTGCTAGAAAAAAAGCTGAAGGTGTAAAGTTAGGTCGTCCTTTAGGTAAGGCTAAAACTGTTAAACTTTCAGGAAAAGAGAGATATATAAAAGGATTATTAAATAAAAATATTTCAAAATCAGAAATAGCTAGAAGATTGAGAGTGGATAGAGGAACAGTAGCAAATTTTATTAAAAATTATATTGAAATTTAGAAAAAATGGAGCTGTTATAAATTATTAGACAGCTCCATTGTATCATTTTATAAATATTCTTTTAAATCATTTTCAACTATTTTTTTTATTTCTAAAGCGATTTTTTCAGATTCATCTTTTTTCAATCCAATATTTTCGGCCACTTTTAAAATATCTTTAATAGTTGGATTTTTTCCATTTCCTGCTATTGTTGTTGCATGTTCTCCACCAATAGAGTTACTATAAGTTAGATCATATGCTGGTGAAAGCTCCCATTTTCTTTTAACTTCATTGTATAAAAATGAAAAATTTTTAGAATGATCATCTCTATTATGTGCAAAAATATTAAAACACATAAGTCTATACATTTTTTTTACTTCTTCAAAATCATTAGTCAATTTTAGAGTTAATTTCATCAAAATATCATAATCAAGATTTGGAATTCTATGAGAAGTTTCTAAAAGCCCACTGACAGAAACCATATGAATTTTTTTTATTTTATTTTCAGAATTTTTTTCTCTATCAAATCTTTTTACTCCAAAAAATCCAGAACAATTTTTTGATGGAAATAACTTTGTTTCAGGCATAAAAATTCCACACTTTTTAGCACATAAAGAATAATCATACTCCTGTTTTCCAATATTATCATTATCAAATTTTGAAGGGAATTTGATTATCCAATCTTCTCCATTAATATTAGTGAGTATTTTAGGTCTTGCTCCTCCTGAAGATCCTCCTAATAAAAATAATTCATCTAAATTTTCAGAATATTCTGTATTTAAAATTTTTTTACAAGAAAGAGCCAATTCATCTAAATCTTTTATTTCAGATTTTATTTCAAAATCATATTGAGGAATATATTCAAGTCCACCCATTCCAGAATTACCAACAATTGCTAATCTATCTAGTGAAGTTATTTCAAAAGGATCGATATTATTTTTTTTCAAAGTTCTATCAACTAGTAATTTTCCCCAACCATCAGGCAAACTATCAGAGAAAACTCCAAACATTCCATTAAAAGGGTCTATTTTAGGAATAAAAACCTTATTTTCTAAAGGCAAACTAAAAGGACTTATAGAAAAACCATTTTTTATCCATTCATCATCATACTGAAAAGCTAATAAATCAATTTTACTTTTATTAAGAAGTGCAAGTGTTCCTATTTTTTTTTCATTGAATATTACTTCCAATTTTTTAATTTTATTCATCTAAGATCTCCTCTATAGAATTATAGTGCTTTTTAGAAAAAAGTTGCATAAGTTCATCATCACAATCAAGAATAATAGCAATTTTTGTTAAAGAAAAAAGAGAAATTTCTCCTGTATTTTCAAATCTTTTAATAGAACCTAAACTCACCCCCGTTTTTTTTGCAAATTCCTCTTGAGTTAATTTCATTTCTTTACGTCTGGCTCTAACATTTTCTGCTATTTTTTTTTGAATATCTTTTGGTGTATTAATTTTAAAAAAATCTAACTTCATATATAATATATTATCTAATTTTTTAAAAAAAGTCAATAATAGATAAAATATTATCTATTTATTTGTGAAAAAATAAAAATTATTTTTTAATTAAAGAAAATCTTAATTAAATAAAAAAGCCCGATTATTTTCTTAAGATTTTTGATAAAATTTTGTCAAAAAATTAATGAAAAGAATTCCACTTTTATTAGCAGCACTTGGTGTTGTTTCTGCAGCAGCTTACGCAGCACCTGAATTAAGAGTAACATCTATAGGACAAACTTTAGCAGTTGAAAATACTTCTGGAGCTCAAAATATAGGAGAAGCGGTTCAATTTGTAAATAAATTAGGATTAGCTTATGAAGATTGGACATTCAATTTCTTAGCAAGAAAAACTTGGTCAGCTTCTACTAATGAGTGGAAAGATACAAACAATAAAGTTCACAAAGGATTTGAATCAACTAATCATAGAATGGAAATAGTAGCTACTAGAAGCTTTGGAGATTATTCAGCAGCTTTAAAATGGAGAGCTCAAAAAGATTATGACAGATTACAAGTACCTGTTTCTTATAAATTTGGAATGTTCTCAGGAAATATTGCTCCTGGTTACCAATTCAATAACACTACTGGTGGACAAGATGCATTCTTTATGGATGGAGAACCTTTACAAGTTAAACTTGGACCAGTTCAATTAGCTTACTTCTTAGAATATGTTAAATATACTGGAGATGCTAAAGGAACAGATACAGCTCATGATTATAAAAATCAAATCAGATTAAGAGGAACTTTATATTCAACAGAAGATTATAGAATTGGTGCAGAATATAGATATCAATTTTTACATGATGTTGAGTTAGGAAATGGAAAACAAGGTGTTGAAAACAATAGACACATTGCAATATTAAATGCAGCTTATAATTTAACAGAAAACTTAACAATTGATGGATATTATCAATATGAATTTAACAAATATGATGAACACGATGTAGCTCCTAAAGCAGATGACTACTATGGAGAATTAGGATTTGGATGGACATACAAATTCTAGTTTGATATAAACTAAATTAATAAATTAGAGGGATGTTTATTTTCCCTCTTTTTTTGTGCTATATTTTCATAAAAATAAAAAAGACCCCGAAGGGTTGAGGGATACTATTTGTTGCTATGCCACCACCAAGCAAAAACACAAAGAATTATTAAAATCCCTGCATTCAAATTGATGTTTTCGATGTATACTACCATAAGTACACCCTCCTCAAAATAAATGATTTTTCTACCTTGCTTAAGGGCAGAATAAAAGCTCCCAAAAATTTGAGAGCCTTTATCCTAAGCTTAATAATCATTTATTTTGAGTACCCTACGGGTTTGTTTCTATAAGTATTATATCATTTTCTCAATAAATTGTAAAGAAAAAAGCTCCCAAAAAACTGAGAGCTTCTATCTGACCTTTTAAACTAATATTTCAGTACCCTACGGGTTTGTTTCTACAGGTATTATACCATTTTTTTAGAAATTTGTAAATGAAAAAGCTTTACATTTCAATAATAAAATATTTTTTGATTATAAATTAAAATGCAAATGAAAAAAGAGGAAAGTTTTTACACTTTCCTCAAATTTTTTATTAATTTAATTCAGACTAAAATTTATAATTCCATCCAAATGTTAAGTTTTGATAATTTCCAACTGATTCATCAGCTGTAGAACCATTTCTTCTTTCATTTTCATTGAATTCATAAGCATAGTTTACATAAACATTTAAGTCTTCAGAAACAGCATAGTTAGCTTTTAGATATAATCTATTTCTTCCGAAATCTTCCCATGTAGTATAGTCTTTATCATTAACCATATCTTTTTCAGCATGTAAAGTTATTCTTGCTTCAGTTGATAAAGATAATCTATCCCATTTATATAGTGGAGCATATAATCTAATTTGATGTTCTGTGTAACTTTCTTCAGATTTAACAGCATTATTATTTTCTTTATAGTTTAATAAATATTTAGCTGTAACTGGACCTATTTTAACTCCAATTGGGAACCATTCCATTTCTATGTTGTCTTCAGCATTGTTATTATTGAATTGATACCAGAAATCTCCTGATGATAAGAACATTCCATAGTTGAAGTCGTATCTAGCCATGAATCTATCCATATCTTTTTGACCTCTGTATCTAAATCCTAATTTTAAATTGTCATTTATTTTTCTCCAAGCATCAAATTGTACTCTGTTGTTAGCAGAAGAAATTCCTTTTCCTTCTTTATCCACACCATTGTCATCATTATCATAGTTCCATTGTTTTGCACCTTGGAATCCAAATGACCAATCCCCATATGCTAATCCAACATTGTTATATAACCAAGCTGTTGTATCATCAGATCCATTAGTGTGTTCTATTTCAACTTCTTGTCCTACTGATGTAACTGTTAATTCAGGTGCTGCGTAAGCTACTGCAGAAACAACACCAAGTGCTGCTAATAAAAGTGGATTTATTTACAGCAATTTTTTGATGAAAAAATTTATTTCAAATTACAATAATTTTTTATTGCTTTGTGGTTTCAAAAAAATATCTTTTTAATAAAATTATTTCAAAAATAAAAACTATAAAAGAAAATTGAAATAAAAATTTTTATTGAAAAAATATTAAAAAAACACTACAATAAAAGGATAGGATATTTTTGTAGGAGGAAAAAATGATATTAGGTCTTACAGGTGGAATAGCTAGTGGAAAATCAACAGTGAGCAATATTTTTAAAAAGTATGGGATATATATAGCTGATGCAGACAAGATAGCAAAAGAGTTAGGAAATAGAAAAGATGTTATAGATGAAATTGGAGAAAAAATTTCAAAAACTGTTATAGATAAAAATGGAAACGTGGACAGAGCTAAACTGAAAGAGATTGTTTTTTGTGATAAATCAAAATTAGAAATACTTAATAAAATATATCATCCAAAAATTAGAGAAGAATTTAAAAAAATTAAGTTAAATTCTTCTAAAAATGATATAATAATATTTGATGTACCTTTACTATTTGAAACAGGAATGTATACTTTATGTGACAAGAACATTTTAGTGTATGTAAATGAAGATATTCAAATAGAAAGATTGATAGCAAGAGATGGAATAACAAAGGAACTTGCAAAAAAAATCATAGATTCTCAAATGAGTTTAGATGAAAAAAAATCAAAATCAGATATTCTTATAGAGAATAATGGTTTATTGGAAGAATTAGAAGAAAAAGTAGAGATAGTTTATAAAAAAATTTTAGAAGAGATAAGATAATTGGAGGAAAAAATGAAAATAGTAGCCCCAGCAGGTAATTTAGAGAGATTTTATTCAGCAGTTAATGCTGGAGCAGATGAAATCTATATGGGTATAAAAGGATTTGGAGCAAGAAGAAATGCCGAGAATTTCACATTAGAAGAGTATAAGGAAGCTATTGATTACGCTCACAAAAGAGGAAGTAGAATATTTTTAACTTTAAATACTCTTATGAAAAATGTAGAGATAGATTTTTTATATACAAATTTAAAAGTTCTTTATGAATATGGATTAGATGCAATAATAGTTCAAGATTTAGGATATTTTAGATTTATAAAAGAAAACTTTCCTGATATAGATATTCACGGAAGTACTCAAATGACAGTGGCAAATCATTTTGAGGCAGAATATCTTAGAAAATTAGGTTTCAAAAGGGTAGTTTTACCACGTGAAATGACTTTTGAGGAGATAAAAAAAATCAGAGAAAACACTTCGATAGAATTAGAGGTGTTTGTATCAGGGGCTTTATGTATCTCTTATTCTGGTAATTGCTATATGAGTAGCTTTATAGGTGGTAGAAGTGGAAATAGAGGAATGTGCGCCCAACCTTGTAGAAAACTGTATACTAAAGATAGTAAATGTAATTTCTTATTAAGTCCAAAAGATCAACTTATGGGAAAAGAAGAAATTCAAAAATTAAAAAGTATAGGTATCAATAGTATAAAAATAGAAGGAAGAATGAAAGAAAAAACTTATGTTAATGAGGCTGTGACATATTTTAAAGATATGATAGCTGATATTGATAGAGATGAAAAACTTTCAAATGTATTTAATAGAGGTTACTCTAAAGGATATTTTTATTCAGATACTAAGTCTAGTGATATAATGAATAGAAATTATTCTGCTACAATGGGGAAAAATATTGGAATAATCAGTGGAAAAGAGTTAATTCTTGAAGATGGAATAATCTTAGGAGATGGTATAACTTATCTTTCAAGAGATTATGAAGTTCTTGGTGGAGAATATATCAATAGAATAGAAAAGAAAAATCAAAGGGAAAAATTTAAAGAAGCAAATATTGGAGATAAGATAATTCTTAGAAATGCTCCAAAAGGTGCAAAATATGTTTTCAAAAACTTTGATAAAGAAGTTATAGATGAAATTACTCAAAGATTAAAACAAGAAAATAAAAAGCAAGAGATTGAGCTTATTTTTGAAGGAAAACTTGGAGAAAAACCAGTTCTAAAAGGAAAAATAACTAATAACTATGGAAAAGAGATATTTGAAACAATAGTTGGAGAAAATATTATAGAACAAGCTAGTAAAAAAAGTGCTGATGCAAAAAATATTGAAGAAAAACTTTGTGAAACAGGAGATACACCTTTTGTTGTAACAGATTGTAAAGTGTATATAGATAATAATATTTTTATGCCAGTATCAGTTTTAAAAGAGTTAAGAAGAAATTTACTTCAAATATTAGAGGAAAAATTAGTTGAAAGTTATAGAAGAAAACTTGGAGAAAGAAAAATCTTTAGGCTAGAAATAGAAAAAGATATAGTAAAAACTCCAGAGATTTCTGTAATGTTAACAACTAAAGAGCAAGAAAAAATAGTTAGAAATTTAGGAATAAAGAAAATTTATCACAGAGGTTTTGATGTGGCAAAAGAGGGAAATCTTGAAAAAATTGATTTAAACTCTCATTTAGCTACAAATTTATATCAAGTTTTAGAAAATAAAACAAAAGATATAACAGTTGGTTGGAACTTAAATATTGGAAATATTTATTCTCTAAATGAGTTTTCTAAAATTCCAAATGTAAAAACTATTATACTTTCTCCAGAACTTAAATATGAAGAAATTGAAAATATTGGAAGAGTACCTGTAAGAAAAGCTATGCTTGGATATTCAAAATTAAAAGGAATGTATATTGAGCTTGGAATATTGGGAGATGGAGATACTTTTGTGAATGAGCAAAATGATATTTTTATTTCAAGAATAAACGAGCTTGGAAATGACGAAATTTATTTCAAAAAACCTTTAAATGTATTAAGTCAAGTGAGAAGACTTGGAAAATTAGGAATAGATGAGGTTGTTATTGAGTTTTTAGATGAAACAGAGCAAGAAATAAATGATATAATAAATAATATAGATAAAAAAGAAAATACTTATAGTCCATACAACTATGAGAGAGGAGTATTTTAGATGAAAATGATGACAATTAGAAATCTGGCTACTTGGTTTGGATTGGGAGATATGCCAAAAGCTCCGGGAACTTTTGGAACTTTAGGTGGGATACCTCTTTATATTGGGATTAGTTTTTTAAGAAATCTATTTCCTAATATAACATTATATAATTCTTTTTACTTTATGTTTTTGATGACATTTTTTGCTTTAAGTGTTTATGTGGCAGATGTAAGTGAGAGAATTATATTTAAAAAAGAGGATCCTCAACAAGTGGTTATAGATGAAGTTTTGGGATATATGACTACATTATTTCTTGTAAACCCTGTTGGATTTAAAGAACATCTGATAGCTATAGTACTTGCTTTTGTAATTTTTAGATTTTTAGATATAACAAAGATAGGTCCAATAGATAAGGTGCAAGAGTTAAAAGATGGAATAGGAGTTACAATGGACGACTTTTTAGCAGGAGTTATTGGAAACTTTATATTACTTTGTATATGGACATTTTTCTTTTAATAAATAATCAAGGGAGATGGAGAGATGAAAGCTAGTATAATTCTTGTTGGAACGGAACTTTTAAGTGGTGGAACAGTTGACACTAATAGTATCTTTATGGCAGAAGAGTTAAATAAATATGGAATTGAGATAAAATATAAGCTAACAGCAAAAGATACTATAGAAGATATTTTAGAAGCTTTAGATTTTGCAAGAAAGCATAGTGATCTTATTATAACTTCAGGTGGTCTTGGACCAACAATTGATGATATTACAAAAGATGCTGTGGCAATGTTTTTGAATAAAAAAATTGTTGTTGATGATGAAGATTTAGCAATAATGAAAAAGAAATTTGAAGATAGACAAGTTAAATATACTCCAAATAATATAAAACAAGTTGAAAAGCCAGAGGGAGCAGTTTCAATTCAAAATCAAGTGGGGATGTGTCCAGCTGTTTATGTAGATGGAATAGTTTGTTTTCCAGGAGTTCCTTCAGAAGTATATGATATGTTCCCTAGATTTTTAAAATGGTATTCAGAAGAGAAAAAATTATTGGTAGATGAAATTTATATAAGAGATTTACTTGTTTATGGAATAGGAGAATCACACCTTGATCAAATGATAAGTGGATTTTTTACAGAAGAGGGAATAGATTATGAATTTCTTGTAAAAGATTTTGGAATAATAATAAGATTACAGGGAAAAAATAGTAATAAAAACATAGTGGAAAAAATTGCTGAAAAGATATATAATATAGTAGGTGCAAATATTTTTGGAGAGGGAGAAGATAGATTAGAAAATCTAGTTATTGAAAAACTTAAAAAAAATAATCTAACACTTTCTGTTGCAGAATCTTGTACTGGTGGTATGCTTTCAGCCAAGATAGTAGGAGTATCTGGTGCTTCAGAAATCTATAAAGAGGGGCTAACGACTTATAGTAATGAAGCGAAAGTAAAAAGACTAGGAGTAAAACAAGAAACATTAGATAAATATGGTGCAGTCAGTGAAGAAACTGCTAGAGAAATGGTACAAGGTTTAACAACTGATGTGGCAATATCAACAACAGGAATAGCAGGTCCTTTAGGAGGGACAGAAGAAAAGCCGGTTGGATTGGTTTATATGGGAATTAGAGTAAAAGATAAGATTATAGTTGAGAAAAAAGTTTTTGTAGGAACAAGAAATAAAATTAGGGAAAGAGCAACATTACAAAGCTTGTTTTATTTGAACAAAATGTTGAAAGGAATGTACTAATGACTATAGGAGAGAAAATAAAAAAGCATAGAACAGAAAGAGGGTTTTCATTGAGAGAACTTGCTAAAAGAGTAGATTTATCAGCAAGTTTCTTGTCTCAAATTGAACAAGGAAAAGCATCACCATCAATAGAAAATCTAAAAAAAATAGCCAATAACTTAGAAGTAAGGGTGAGCTATCTTATAGAGGAAGATGAAAAATTAGAAACTTTTCTTGTAAAAAAAGATGAAATTAAATATGTTGAAAGTATAGATTCAAAAACTTCCATAGGACTTTTAACTTCTTCAAAGTTAGAAAAAGATATGGAGCCAATTATATATGAAATAAAACCGGGAGGAGAAAGTGGAAGAGGTTTCTTCAACCACCCTGGAGAAGAGTTTATATATATAATAGAGGGAAGTCTTGATATTTATATAGAAAATCAAGTTACTACATTAAACGAAGGGGATAGTTTTTACTTTAAATCCACTTTAAGCCATAGATTTAAAAATAATGGTAAAAAATTAACAAGAGCAATATGGGTAGTTAGCCCACCAACATTCTAATTTTTAGTATAATAAAATTTGGAGGAAGAATGGAAATAAAAATACAAGTATTAAATGCAATGAGACTTACAAAACTTCTTATTGCAGCAAGTAGATGGTTATCAAGACACGCCGATGTGTTAAATGATTTAAACGTTTATCCTGTACCAGATGGGGATACAGGAACAAATATGTCAATGACATTACAAGCTGTTGAAAACCAACTTGTAAAACTTAATTATGAACCTAAGATGGCAGAGCTTTGTGAAATAGTATCAGAAGCAATACTTTTAGGTGCAAGAGGAAATTCGGGAACAATTTTATCTCAAATTATTCAAGGATTTTTAATGGGAATCCAAGATAAAGAAGAGGCAACTGTTGAAGATGTAATAAGAGCTTTTGAAAAAGCGAAAGAGAAAGCTTATAACGCTGTAAGTAATCCTGTTGAAGGAACTATCCTTACAGTAATAAGAAAAGTATCAGAAGCTGCAAAAGTTTATGAGGGAGATAGGGAAGACTTTATCCCATTTTTAGTGCATTTAAAAAATGTTTCAGCAGAAGCTGTAGAAGAAACACCAGAACTTTTACCAAAATTAAAAGAAGCTGGGGTTGTAGATGCTGGAGGAAAAGGAATATTCTATATACTAGAGGGATTTGAAAAATCTATTACTGACCCTCAAATGTTAGAAGAACTTGAAAGAATTATCCAATCTCAATCAAAAAGAAAAGAGATGTTAGATGCCACAGCTATTGCCATGGAAGACATCAAATTTAAGTATTGTACAGAATTTATCATAGAAAATGGAAGCTTTGATTTAGAAGAGTATAAGAAAAAAATAGAAGTTTATGGAGATTCTTTAGTGTGTGCTCAAACTTCTAAAAAAACAAAAACTCATATTCATACAAATAATCCAGGGCTTGTATTGGAGATTGCTTGTGCTTTAGGAAATCTTTCTAATATGAAAATAGAAAATATGGAAATTCAACATCATAACAACAAGTTATTTAAAGATGGAAGTTATGATATAGAAGAAAGTAATATAATAGTAAGAAATGAAAATGCAAGACCTATTGGATATTTTGCTATTGTTGATAATAAAGAGATGGGAGAGATATTCCTAAATACTGGAGCTGCTGCAGTTCTTATTGGAGGGCAAACAAACAATCCAAGTGTAGCAGATATAGAAGAGGGAATTAAAAAAATAGACTCTGAAAAAGTAATAGTGTTACCAAATAATAAAAATATCATATCAGCAGCTAAAATTGCAGCAGAAAGAGCTACAACAAAAGAGGTTACTGTATTAGAAACTAAGAGTATGTTAGAAGGACACTATATCATAAAAAATAAGGATTTAAAAATAGAAAGTGTTATTGACCATCTTGGTGTAAATACATCTATTGAAGTAACAAAAGCTGTAAGAAATACAAGAGTTGACGAATTAGAAATAAAAGAAGGAAATTATATTGCTATAGTCAATGGAAAAATAAAAGAAACAGCTGATACTTTAGAGGAGATGACTAAAAAATTAGCAGATAAGTATTTTGTTAAAGATACTTTAAATGTATTAGTTTCTCTTGGAAAAGAGGCAGAAGAAAATGCTAGTGCTAATTTAAGAAAAATTTCATCTACTGCTAAATATGAAGAGATAAACTGTGGTCAAGATCACTATCACTACTATATCTATGTAGAAAATAGAGATCCAAAACTACCAGAAATAGCAATAGTAACAGACTCTACATCAGACTTATCAGAAGAGATGATTAGAGATCTAAATAACTTGGAGATAATACCTCTAAAAGTTAAATTAGATGGAGATAATTATTATAGAGATGGAGTAGATATTTCAAAACAAGAGTTCTGGAGAAAAATAATAGAAGAGGGACAACTTCCAAAAACTTCTCAACCATCTCCAGCAGAGTTTAAAGCTCTATATGAGAGATTATTTGCTAAAGGTTACAAAAAAATCATCTCAATACATCTTTCAGGAAAACTAAGTGGAACTCAACAAGCTGCTAGAGTTGGAAGAGGTATGTCAAGTAGAGAAGATGATATAATCATAGTAGATTCAAAAACAGTTACATTTGCTTTAGGTCACTTAGCAACAGAGGCTGCTAAAATGGCTCAAGAAAGAAAAGAATTACCAGAAATTATTAAATGGATAGAAGAAACAAAAGAAGCGATGAAAGTTTACTTTGTAGTTAAAGATTTAGATTACCTACAAAGAGGTGGAAGAATAGGAAAAGCTTCAGCTTTTATTGGTGGAATTTTTAGAGTAAAACCAGTATTAAAAGTGGAAAATGGAGAAGTTTCAGTTGAAACTAAAGTACTTGGAGAAAAAGGTGCGCTTCTTCATATGGAAAAATTAATAAAAGCTGCAAAAACTTCTATTATTTTATATACAGCTTGGGGAGGAAGCCAAAGTGGACTTACTAATGCGGATACTCTAAAGAGCATAGCAGAGAGATTTAAAAAAGTAGATTATAGAGGAAGAGTGGAAATAGGAGCGGTTATTGGTTCTCATGTAGGTTCTGTTTACGGAATGGGAATAATGGATAAGATCAGATAGTTTACTATTTCCTTAAAATCAAAAATTTTTGAAGCATAAGGACTCATAAAGAGTCCTTTCTGCATTTAATTTAGTTATTCAAAGATTTATATAGATTTTAGGAGGACAAATGGAAAATGTGTTGATGATTGCAGGAATACTGATTTTTTTGGTGACGTTCTATTTTATAATCACTGAAAAATATCCAAAATCTTTAGTATCTGTAATTGGTGGTGCTCTGATGGTTGTAATCAGAATTCTAAATGAAGAGCAAGCTCTTGAAGTTGTAGGATACAATTTAGAAATTTTGATACTTCTTATCGGAATGATGGTTATTGTAGAGATTATGTCAGAAACAGGAGTGTTTCAGTGGGTAGCAATAAAGATTGCTCAAAGTGTTAAAGGGGATCCGATAAAGATATTGGCTCTTCTTTCAGTTGTGACTGCTACATTCTCAGCTTTTTTAGATAATGTTACTACAATACTTTTGATAGTACCTGTTACTATATTTTTGGCAAAAAGATTGGAGCTAGATCCCAAACCTTTTGTGTTGATGCAAATATTTATGTCAAACATAGGTGGAACAGCTACAATGATAGGTGACCCGCCAAACTTAATTATTGGAAGTCTTGGGAATATTGGCTTTAATGATTTTATTATTCATCTTGGACCTATTGTAGCAATTAATACTGTTGTTTTAATAGTGTCTGCTAGTCTTTACCTAAAGCCAAAAATGCATGTTTCAAGAGAGTTAAGAGCAGCTATTATGGAACTTGATCTATCAAGAACTATAAAAAATAAAAAACTTTTAACTCAATCAATAGTTGTTTTTGTAGGTGTGATTTTAGGATTTTTAACTAACACTTTTACAGAGATAGGACTTGCAATAATAGCCATTTTAGGTGCTTGTATATTGGTTATTTTCAGTGGGAGAAAACCAGAAGATGTGTTAGCTAAGGTAGAGTGGGATACTTTATTTTTCTTCGGAGGATTATTTGTAGTTATTCAAGGGATAGAAGAACTTGGAATAATAAAAAGACTGGGAGAATATGTAGTATCTCTTACATCTGGAAATTTGGAATTTACTTCAGCTTTGATGCTTTTAGTATCAGCAGGATTATCTCCAATAATAGGTTCAATCCCACATACACTTTCTTTTGGAAAGATAGTATTAGAGATTATACCAAATTATTCTGGAAATACAGATGTATTATGGTGGGCTTTGTCACTAGGAGCTTGTCTTGGTGGAAATATGACAATAGTTGGTGCAGCTGCTAATATGGTAGGAGCATCAGTATCAAAAAAAGTAGGAATAGAGATTACTTTTAAAGAATTTTTTAAATGGGGAACAGTGGTTGTTGCTCAATCAGTTGTGTTGAGCTTGGCATATATTTATATTAGATATTAACGGAGGATAATTATGAAACTTTCTAACTATTTTGATAAGAAACTGATTTTTATAGACATTGAGGGAAATACACAGGAAGAAATAATAGAAAAATTAGTAGAAAAAATTGCCAGTGAAGATAAAGTAGTAGCTGACAAGAAAGAAGAAATAAAAAAGGCAGTAATAAAAAGAGAAAGAGAGATTTCAACAGCAATAGGAATGGGAGTAGCAGTTCCTCATGCTAGAATAGCAAATTTCAATGATTTTATAGTAGCAGTTGGGATTTTAAAGGAGCCTTTTGAAATAAAAGTGGAAGGTTTAGATGAGAAAGACCATGTAAAAGTAGTATTTCTAGTAATTTCTGATATATTGAAAAATAAAAATATGTTAAAAATTATGGGTGGAATTTCAAAAATTGCTATGAAAAAGCCAGAATATTTAGAAAAAATAAAATCTGGAAAATCTGCCAAAGAGGTATTAAAAGCTATTGAAGAGGCTAATATAGAATTTGATCATAAAATAATAGCAGATGATGTTTTAAGCCCTAATATTACACCAGTGTATGAAGATACAACTTTGGAAGAAGTAGCAAAAAGATTAATCAGTGAAAAAATTGGAGGAATTCCAGTAGTTGATAAAGAAAATAACTTTTTAGGAGAGATAACAGAAAAAGAGCTTATAAGCTATGGTATGCCTAAATACTTGTCATTGATGAGAGATTTAGACTTTTTAACAATAGGAGAACCTTTTGAAGAATATCTTTTGAAAGAGGAAACAGCAACAATAAAAGATATTTATAGAAAGAAAGAAGATTTACATATTTTAGATAGAAAAACTCCAATAATGGAAATATGTTTTGTAATGGTCAACAAAGGATACACAAGACTTTATGTAGTTGATGAAGGAAAATTCCGTGGAGTTATCAGAAGATATGATATAATTAAAAAAGTTCTTCACATTTAACAATTGAATAATAGGAGGCAGAATGTTTTACTTAACAATCGGGGTACTAATATTTATCGTAATATTTTATTTTATAATTACAGAAAAAATTTCTAGTGCTTGGGCGACAATGCTAGGAGGACTTATAATGGCATTGATAGGCATTTTAAATGAGGAGCAAGCTCTTAAGGCGATATATGAAAGACTTGAAATATTGCTTTTACTTATAGGAATGATGATGATGGTTCACATTATTTCAGAAACAGGAGTGTTCCAATGGTTTGCTATTAAAGTGGCTCAATTTACAAAGGGAGAACCCTTTAGACTGATTGTTATGCTTTCACTTATAACCGCTTTATGTTCAGCTTTTTTAGATAATGTGACAACAATTCTATTGATGGCACCTATATCAATATTACTAGCAAATGAGTTAAGAATAGATCCTTTCCCATTTGTTATGACAGAGATTATGTCAGCAAATATCGGTGGACTTGCAACTCTTATAGGGGATCCAACACAACTTATTATAGGGTCAGAAGGAGAATTAGGATTTAATGCATTTTTAGCAAATACAGCGCCTATGGCAATTATTTCAATGATAATACTTTTAGGAAATGTTTATTTCTTTTATTGCAGAAAAATGCACATATCAAGAGATTTGAAAATAAGAATTATGGAGATAGACTCTAGTCGTTCTCTAAAAGATATAGAAGTTTTAAAAGTATCAATGATAATTTTTTCAATGGTACTTATAGGATTTGTACTAAATAATTTTATTAATAAAGGACTTGCAATAATAGCTCTTTCAGGGGCGATATTTTTAGTAGTACTTACTAAAAAAGAACCAAAAGAGATACTTGTTAATGTAGAGTGGGAAACTTTATTTTTCTTCATAGGTCTTTTTATGATGATAACAGGGATTGAAAATCTTCATATAATAGACTTTATAGGAAATAAATTGGCAGATTTTACAAAAGGAAACTTTAAGTTAGCTCTTATTTCAATAACTTGGCTTTCTGGAATGTTTACTTCTGTAATAGGAAACGTAGCCAACGCAGCTACAGTTTCAAAAATAGTCAATGTAATGTTACCAACTTTCCAAGGACAAGACAACTTAAATGCTTTGTGGTGGGCATTATCTTTTGGATCTTGTTTAGGTGGAAATCTTACAATATTAGCTTCAGCAACAAATGTTGTAGCAGTAGCAGCTTCTAAAAAAGCTGGTTGTAAAATAGATTTTGTAAAATTTTTAAAATTTGGAGCATCAATATCTATTCAAACATTATTGGTAGCGACAATTTATTTATTGGTTAGATATAATTAGGGAGGAAATGAATTTAATGAAAGTAGAAGAAAATCTGACGAGTGAGATAATGTGTAGAACCTCAAGAAGAAAGTTTACAGACGAAGAAATAACAGTAGAAGAAGAAGTAAAAATAGTAGAGATTTTAGACAGAATCAACGAAGTGAGAGGTCTTTCTTTTAAAGCAGTAGCAAATTATGGTGGAGAAATTTTTAGTGGTTTTGGTTCTTATGGATTGATTAGAGGGTGCAATTCATATATAGCTCTTATTGGAGAAACCAAAGAGAAAAAAATAGAAGAAAAAATAGGATACTACGGGGAATATCTTGTTTTAAAATTGGTTCAAATGGGGTTTGGAACTTGTTGGATAGGAGCTACTTACGATCACAAAGAGATTTTTGAAGAGATAAGTCTTGATTATGGAGAAAAAATCTATTGTCTTATAGCTTTTGGAAAAGTAGAATCACAAGAAAAAGATGGATTTGAAAAACTTATATCTGTAATAGGAAGAAAAAGAAAAAGCATAGGAGATTTATTTCCAAACATAGATAAAATCGATGAAACTAAAAAAGATTGGGCAGTGAGAGGAATGGAGTTTGTACAAAAAGCTCCATCAGCTATGAACAGACAACCTTGGATTTTTAGAGAAAATGATGGAAATATTACTATCACTTCTAAAGAAAATGGTGGATATGAAAAAATAGATATGGGAATAGCTATGTTTCACTTTGAACAAGGGGCAAGAAATGCTAATTGTGAGGGTGAATGGAAAAGAAGAAATGGGGTTTGGAAATTCTTAGTAGGAGAGGAAAATGAAGATACACAGATTTAAAACAATAGATTCTACGAATAATTTTTTAAAAAATTTGGAAGAAAAAGAGGAATTTGAAGTTGCTATTGCTAAATCTCAAAGTTCAGGTAGAGGACGTAGAGGAAATAACTGGTCATCTGAAGAGGGAGGAGCTTATTTTAGTTTTATCTTAAAAGAAAAAAAAGATGTGGCTATTAGTGAATATGTAAAATTACCTCTTGTAGTTGGATATTCTTTGCTTAGAACATTTGAAGAGATGGAAAAAGATATAAAATTTCAATTCAAATGGACAAATGATGTATACGCCAACGATAAAAAAATTAGTGGAATTTTAGTTGAGAAAAAAAGAGAAGATTTTATCATTGGTATAGGTATAAACCTAAACAATCAGATAAAAGGTGAAGCTATTGGAAAAGGGATCTCTTTGAAAGAATTAACTAAAAAAAATTATGATATTGAAAAAGTAATTTTTCAAGTTATAGAGGATTTTAAGAAAAATATAAACTATTACTTAAATGGTAACTGGGAGGAGATTTTAAACTATCTTAACAGTAAAAATTATCTTCTGGATAAAAATATCATAATAGATTTTAGAGAGGGAAATCAAAAAAATGGAGTTGCTAAGGAAATAGCAAAAAGTGGAGAAATAATCATAGAGATAGACGGAAAAAGAGAAACATTTTCTGTTGGAGAAATCCACATTCACAAATAAAAAAATGAAGTCGCCTAGTGGGTTTATTAGGCGATTTTTTATTGTACACAAAGGATAAAAAATTGAAAAATAAAGCAATTTATGTTAAAATATATAGTAAACAAAAGTTTTTTAAGGAGGAAAAATGGAAAGAATTAAAATAGATACAGAGTTTATAAAACTAGACCAATTCTTAAAATGGGTTGGAATTGCAGAAAGCGGAGTTGACGCTAAAGATATGATTTTAAATAATGAAATTAAAGTAAATGGAGAAGTTGAAACAAGAAGAGGAAAAAAACTTCGTTCAGGGGATAAGGTAGAAGCTTTTGGAAAAGAATTTGTTATAGAGTAGAGGTGTGTTTTGAAAATACTAGAGATAAATTATGTAAATTTTAGAAATCTAATAGATAGAAATTTAAAGTTTTCTCCAAAGATAAATTTATTTCTAGGAAAAAATGGACAGGGAAAAACCTCTGTTATTGAGGCAGTATATTTTGGAGCCACTGGAAAAAGTTTTAGAACTTCTAAAAATCCAGATATGATAAAATATGGAAAAAATAAAGTTGGCTGTTTTATAGAGTATGAAGATAGGATAAGTGAAAAAAATTTAAGTGTAAAAATAGATAGCCAAAAAAAAGAGTATTCCTTTAATAGAAAAAAAATTCCATATGATGAATTTTATGGAAAGGTAAATGTTATCTCATTTATTCCTGAAGATATTGAACTTATTGTAGGTAGTCCATCTGTGAGAAGAAAATTTTTTGATGGAGAGATAGCTCAAGGAAATGAAGAGTATTTTAAAAATTTAAAAGAGTACACAAAGCTTTTAAAAATAAGAAATAAATATTTAAAAGATGGAAATTATCGAGATGAGATGTTTCAGATTTACCAAGATGAGTTTATAAAATATGGTGCTAAACTTATTAAGAAAAGAATAGAATATGTAAAAAATATTTCTATAATTCTTAATCTAAATTATAGAAAACTTTTTGATAATAAAAAAGAGTTATCCCTAAAATATAACTCTTTTTTAGGAGAGATAAAAAATATAGATATAAATCATTTAGAAGAACTTTTTAGGCAAAAAATAAAAACAGAGTTTTCAAAAGAGATAAGGTATGGATATTCCAATGTGGGACCACAAAAAGATGATTTTTTGTTTTTGTTAGATGAAAAAGAGGCAAAATCTTTCTCCTCTCAGGGGGAGAAAAAATCAATAATTTTTTCATTGAAGTTGTCTGAGATAGATATGATATTAAAAGAAAAAAGAGAAAATCCAGTATTTTTGATAGATGATGTTTCTTCTTATTTTGATTCTATAAGAAAAGAGAATATTTTAGATTATTTAAAAAAAAGAGATATTCAAGTGATAATAACTTCAACAGAGAAAATGGAAATTGGAGCCAAGATATTTTTTGTAAAATCAGGTGAGATTTATGAAGATTGTTGAAATGGATAGTATGATTTTGGAAGCTATGAAAAAAAGTAATACTTTGAGAACTGCTATGCTTGTTGGAAAATGGGAAGAGATAGTTGGCAAGGTTCATAAGATTTCTGAAGTTATAGGAATAAGAGAAAAAGTTCTGTATGTTAGAGTTGAAAGTTCAACATATCTTCACTTTATGAATATGAAAAAATATGAATATATCCAAAAGATAAATGGGTATCTTCAAGGGGATTATGTAAATAATATAGTTTTTAGAACTGGAAAAATTAATATAGAAAATAAATTTGAAATAGAAAAATTAAAAAATGAATATGAAAAAAAGATAAAAGATAAAAGAGTAATACCTAAAGAATATAAAACAGAGAAAATGAGTTTGGAAGAAAGTATAAAATATCTGTCTAAACTTTCTAAAAAAAGAGAGGAGTATCTTTTAGAAGAGGGATATTCAAAATGTAAAGAGTGTGGAAGTATATTTTTAGGTAAGAGAGATTTTTGTGATAAGTGTATGGGGATACCTATACAGACAGTAATTAATAAAAATTAAAAGTTTTAAAATAGAATTGGAGGAAAAGATGAGTAATAATTATCAAGCAGGAGATATTACGGTTCTTGAAGGGTTGGAAGCAGTTAGAAAAAGACCTGGAATGTACATAGGGACAACTTCTGAGAGAGGATTGCATCACTTGGTATGGGAGGTTGTAGATAACTCAATAGACGAAGCGTTGGCAGGATACTGTAATAAAATTATAGTTAACGTTCTTCCAAACAATATAATAGAAGTTATTGATAATGGAAGAGGTATTCCTACAGGATTACACCCTAAATATGGAAAATCAGCTTTAGAAATAGTTCTTACAGTACTTCATGCTGGAGGAAAATTTGAAAATGATAACTATAAGGTATCAGGAGGACTTCACGGAGTTGGAATTTCTGTTGTAAATGCCTTATCAGAGTGGCTTGAAGTAGAAGTAAAAAGAGATGGAAAAATATGGTTTCAAAGATATGATAGAGGTAAACCAGAAGAAGATGTAAAAATTATTGGTGAAGCTGATGAAACAGGAACTAAAGTAAGATTTAAAGCAGATGGAGAAATTTTTGAAACTTTAGTTTATAGCTATGAAACTCTTGAAACAAGATTAAAAGAGTTATCTTACCTTAATAAAGGGTTACAAATTGAATTGAATGATTCAAGAAAAGAACCAGTAAAATCAATAGCACTTCATTTCCAAGGTGGAATAATTGATTATATAAAAGAGGTTGAAAAAGATAGCGTAAAACTTATAAAAGAACCTATATATATGTCAGGTGAAGCTGATGGAATAATTTTTGAAGCAGTAATGCTTTACAATACAAATCAAAGAGAAACTATTTATTCTTTTGTAAATAATATTCATACTCATGAAGGAGGAACTCACGTTAGTGGATATAAAGTAGCTCTTACAAGAGTTATTAATGATTTAGGAAAATCTATGGGATACCTAAAAGATAAAGATGGAAAACTTCAAGGTAGTGATATAAGAGAGGGACTTACAGCTATAATTTCTGTAAAAATTCCTCAACCACAATTTGAAGGACAAACAAAAACAAAATTAGGAAACTCAGAAGTTACTGGAGTTGTATCTTCTTTAGTTAGTGCACAACTTAAAATGTACCTAGAAGATAACCCAAGTGATATGAAAGTTATAATAGATAAAGTTTTAAACTCTAAAAAAGCAAGGGAAGCAGCTCAAAAAGCAAGAGAGTTAGTTCTTAGAAAATCAGCTCTTGAAGTAGGTTCACTTCCTGGAAAATTAGCAGACTGTTCTTCAAAAGATCCTCAAGAATGTGAAATCTATATAGTCGAAGGAGATTCAGCAGGAGGATCAGCAAAGCAAGGAAGAGATAGAAGATTCCAAGCTATACTTCCACTTAGAGGAAAAATACTAAACGTTGAGAAAGCTGGACTTCATAAAGCTTTAGAAAATGCTGAAATCAGATCTATGATCACAGCTTTTGGTACAGGAATAGGAGATAATTTTAATATAGAAAAATTAAGATATGGAAAGATAGTTATAATGACAGACGCCGATGTTGACGGAGCTCATATTAGAACTTTACTTTTAACATTCTTCTATAGATATTTAGTTGATCTATTA
Source organism: Fusobacterium perfoetens (assembly GCF_021531475.1). Lineage (NCBI taxonomy): Bacteria > Fusobacteriati > Fusobacteriota > Fusobacteriia > Fusobacteriales > Fusobacteriaceae > Fusobacterium > Fusobacterium perfoetens. The sequence continues at coordinate 69,978 of NZ_JADYTX010000001.1, forward strand.
CATAATGGAAATATCTATATAGCTCAACCACCACTTTATAAAATATCTTCTGGAAAATCTGTACAATATGCTTATTCAGATAAACAATTAAAAGATATTCAATTAAAAATGGATTCTGAAAATAAAAAATATACACTACAAAGATATAAAGGATTAGGAGAGATGAATCCTGAACAACTATGGGAAACTACAATGGATCCAGATGTTAGAACTTTCTATCAAGTAAGAGTTGATGATGCGAGAGAGGCTGACTTAATATTTGATAAACTTATGGGAGATAAGGTAGAACCAAGAAGAGAATTTATTGAAGCTCACGCAGAGTTTGTTAAAAATTTAGATATCTAGTGTAATTAATTTAGGAGGAAATAGATAGGAATGTCTAATATAATAGATAAATATGTAGAAGAGGAAATGAAACAATGCTACTTAGATTACTCAATGAGTGTTATTGTAAGTAGAGCGATACCAGATGTTAGAGATGGACTTAAACCTGTTCATAGAAGAATTTTATATGCTATGAATGAGCTTGGAATGACTCACGATAAGCCATTTAAAAAATGTGCCAGAATCGTTGGGGAAGTTCTAGGTAAATATCACCCACATGGTGATAGTGCTGTGTATGGAGCTATGGTAAGAATGGCTCAAGACTTCAACTATAGATATGAGTTTGTAGAGGGACATGGAAACTTTGGATCTATAGACGGAGACGGAGCAGCAGCAATGAGATATACTGAGGCTAGAATGGCAAAAATAACTGATGAAATTCTAGCTGATATAGATAAAGATACAATAGATTTCAGAAAAAACTTTGACGATTCATTAGATGAACCAGTTGTATTACCTGCAAAAATTCCTAGTCTTTTACTTAATGGAACTGTTGGTATAGCTGTTGGTATGGCAACAAATATTCCGCCACATAATTTAGGAGAACTTGTTGACGGGACTTTAGCTCTTATAGATAATAGAGATATAACTTCTCAAGAACTAATTGAGTATATCCCCGGACCAGATTTCCCAACAGGTGGAATTATAAATGGTAGAAAAGGAATTCAAGATGCTTATACAAAAGGAAGAGGAAAAATCCAAGTTAGAGCGAAAATTAAAGTAGAAGATGCTTCTAATGGAAAACAAGCTCTTATAGTAAATGAAATTCCTTATCAAGTAAACAAAGCAGCTCTTATTGAAAGAATCGCTCTTTTAGTAAAAGAGAAAAAGCTTACAGGAATATCTGATTTAAGAGACGAGTCAGATAGAGACGGTATAAGAATAGTAATAGAATTAAAAAAAGGTGAAGAACCAGAAATAGTTTTAAATAAACTTTATAAATATACAGATCTTCAAACTTCTTTTGGGGTTATTATGTTAGCCCTAGTAAATAATGTACCAAAAGTTTTAAGCTTAAAGGAAGTTTTAGAAGAATATGTAAAACATAGATTTGAAGTTATCACAAGAAGAACTAGATTTGAACTTGATAAAGCAGAAAAAAGAGATCATATTTTACAAGGATTTAGAATAGCTTTAGAAAATATCGACAGAATAATTTCTCTTATTAAAAATTCAAAAGATTCAACAACAGCTAAAGATTTATTAATAGAAAAATATGCTTTCTCAGAAATTCAAGCAAGATCTATTATGGATATGAAACTTCAAAGATTAACAGGTCTTGAAAGAGAAAAAATAGAACAAGAATTCCAAGAACTTGAAAGAAAAATAAAAGAATTTAAGGAAATTCTTGCAGATGACCAAAAAATATATGATATAATGAAACAAGAGTTAGTAGAAGTAAAAGAAAAGTATAACGACGATAGAAGAACATTAATAGAAGATGAAAGAAAAGATATTGATGTGGAAGATCTTATCAAAGATGAAAAAGTTATACTTACTATTACAAATAAAGGTTATGTAAAAAGAATTGGTATAGATAACTATAAAGCCCAAAAAAGAGGTGGAAGAGGAGTTTCTAGCCAAAATACAATAGAAGATGATTTTGTATCTGATATGTTTGTAATGCTTAACCTTGATACTGTACTAATATTCACAGATAAAGGTAGAGTATATAAGATGAAAGCTTATGAAGTCCCAGAAACTTCAAAACAATCAAGAGGAAAATTAATAAGTAATATAATTAATTTCCAAGAAGATGAAAAGCCAACATTTATTATAAAAGTAAGAGAATTTACAGATAATAAAGAAGTAATATTTGTTACAAAAGATGGAACAATCAAGAAAACAAATCTTATGGAATATGCTAATATAAATAGCAATGGAAAAATTGCAATAAACTTTAGAGATGGAGATGCTTTAGTATTTGCAGGACTTATCAGAAGAGAAAGCGATCAATTATTTATTGCAACAAAACTTGGATACTCTGTAAGAATGGACTTAAATGAAGTAAGAAGTATTTCAAGAACAGCTATTGGAGTAAAAGGAATTACGTTAAGACCTGGAGATAGCGTTGTATCAGCTCTTTTAATAACAGATCCAGAAAATGAAACAATTCTAACAGTAACTTCTAATGGATTTGGAAAAAGAACTAGAGTAATAGAATATACTACTCAAAAAAGAGGTGGAATGGGAATTATAAACTTCAAACTTACTCCAAAAACAGGAGATATAATTGGAGTAAAACCAGTTATAGAAGATGAAGAAATAATTGCAATAAATTCTCAAGGTGTAGTAATAAGAACTTCTGTTGACTCAATAGCAGTTCATGGAAGAGCTACTTCAGGAGTTACAATAATGAAAACAGATGACAATTCAAAAGTTGTTGCTGTTGTAAAAATAAAAAATGAAAAAGATGAAGAAAGAATTCTTTCAGAAGATGAAGAAGAAACTTTAGAACTTGAAAAAGCAACAAAAGATGAAATATCTAAAGAGATAGAAGAAGATAATTTATTCCAAACTTTTGATAGCGAGGAAGACGAAGAAATATAGATTTATCATAATGCTTTACAATGAAAAAGGAGGTTTTTTTATGGAAAGAAATGTACTTTTAGTTTTAGGGAATGGTTACAATAGAAAAAATCTTATAGATAGTGCTATTTATTTGAGGGATAATTTTGGATTTAGAATAAGACCTTTTCATGTAAGAGATGTTAGAAAGAAAGAGTTTTTACCAAATGCAGTAGATGGAATTATGCTAGAACCAATGTTAGCTGGAATAAATAAAGAGTGGAATGCTTTTGAAGAAAAAGAGATTGAAAAAATAAAAGCTGAACTTAAAGAAAATGGGATAGATGCTGAGCTAGAAGTAAGTTTTGGAATAACTCCAGAAGTAGTTATACAAGAGCTAAAAAAATCTGATATGCTTCTTATAGAAAAAGAGGAAAGATTTACAGAAGATTTAATTGTATTGATGAAAAGATTCTATAAACCAATAATAGTTGTAAGAGATAAACCTCTTAGATTAGAAAAAATAGCTATTGCTAATGACGACGGAACAAAAGTTAATAAAAGTTTCCAAAGATTTGCAAATATTTTTACTCATATAAAAGAGATAAAATCTTTTGAGCTAGTTGATTCATTAGAAGTAGATGATGAAGAAGAAAATAAAGAAAATTACTTAAACGCTTTTATGGAAGGTAAAGGATTAAAAGTAGAATCTGTAAAACTTTTGAAATCTGATTCAGATGCTTTTTTACAAATCTGTAAAGAAGAAGATGTATTAATAATGGGTAACTTAAGTAACTCATATTTATATGAAAAACTAACTAAGAAAGTTGGAATAAAAATAATGGAACAAGCAGAAACAACTTTATTTATAGCTTAATGATAGAAAAGGGATAAAATGAGAATAGTAGTAGTATCAGATGTTCATGGTTGTTTTGAACGTCTATATAGAATTATAAAAAAAGAAAATCCTCAAATGGTAATGTTTTCAGGAGATGGAAATGAAGATATAGAACACATGCAATTTGTATTTCCTGATATAAAATTTGTAACAGTTAGAGGAAATTGTGACTATGATAGTGATTTTAAAGATGAAGAGCTTGTGGAGATACTAGGAAGAAAGATTTTTATCACTCATGGACATATCTATGGTGTAAAAAGAAACTACCATAATATAGAGATAAAAGGGAGAGAAGAGGGGGCTGATGTTGCAATATTTGGTCACACTCATTCTCCATACCTAAGCAAAAAAGAAAATATAATTTTATTTAACCCTGGAGCTGTTCTTTGTGGCAGCTACGGGGTTATCAACATAGAAGAAAACAAAAAAATTGAATTGATTCATAAAGAGATTCAATAATCTTTACGGGAGGGAAAATGAAAGAAAAATTATCTTTGCTTAAATCTCAAGCAAAAGAAGAAATTTTAAAACTTGTTACTTTGCAAGAAGTAGAAGATTTTAGAGTTAAATATTTAGGAAAGAAAGGGCTTGTAACAGAGATTTCTAAAGGAATGAAAAATCTTTCTGCTGAAGAAAGACCTGTTATTGGACAACTTTTAAATGAAATTAGACAAGAGATAACAGAATTTATCGAAAGTAAAAAAGAGGAGATTACAAAAGAGTTAAAAGCTAAACAATTAGAAGAAGAAGTAATCGATATAACTCTTGCTGGAAAAAAAGCAGTACCTGGAAGATTACATCCATTGACAGAAACAGCAAATTTACTTAAAAAAATCGCTATGGATATGGGATTTGACGTTGCTGATGGACCAGAGATAGAACTTGTAAAATATAACTTTGATGCTTTAAATATACCAGAATCTCACCCATCAAGAGATATAACAGATACTTTCTATATTTCTGATGAAGTATGTCTAAGAACTCAAACATCACCAGTTCAAGTAAGATATATGCTAGAAAAGAAACCACCTTTTAGAATGGTTTGTGTAGGAAAAGTTTATAGACCAGACTATGATGTTTCTCATACACCAATGTTCCATCAAATCGAAGGATTAATGGTAGGAAAAGATGTTTCTTTTGCTAACTTAAAAGCAATACTTACTACTTTTATGGAAAAAGTTTTTGGAGAAAATACAAAAGTAAGATTTAGACCTCATTTCTTCCCATTTACAGAACCAAGTGCAGAAATGGACGTAGAATGTGTTATCTGTAAAGGTAAAGGTTGTAGAGTTTGTAAAAACAGTGGTTGGCTAGAAATTATGGGTTGTGGAATGGTAGACCCAGAAGTTTTAAAATCAGTAGGATATAATCCAGATGAAGTTTCAGGGTTTGCATTTGGTATGGGTATAGAAAGAATAACTATGCTTAGACATGGAATTGATGATTTAAGAGCATTCTTTGAAAATGACACAAGATTTTTAAAACAATTTAAGTAGGAGAGTGAGGAGTAAATGTTAATTTCATTAGAATGGCTTAAACAATATGTAGACGTAAATGAAAATATAGAAGAGCTTGATAGAGCTTTAACAATGATAGGACAAGAGGTAGAAGCAATAGAAGTTCAAGGTAAATATCTTGATAATGTTGTTATTGGACATATAGTTGAATATGGAAGACACCCAGAAGCTGATAAACTATCATTATTAAAAATAAATGTTGGAGAAGAAGAACCTATCCAAATAGTTTGTGGAGCACCAAATCACAAAGAGGGAGATAAGGTAGTAGTTGCAAGAATAGGTGCAGTATTACCAGGAGATTTCAAAATTAAAAAAAGTAAAATAAGAGGAGTAGAATCTTTTGGAATGTGTTGTTCAAAAGCTGAGTTAGGTTTAGGAAAAGACCACTCAGGAATAATCATTTTACCAGAAGATGCACCAGTAGGAATGGAGTATAGAGAATATGCCGGATTAAATGATACAGTATTTGAATTAGAAATCACTCCAAATAGACCTGACTGTCTTTCTCATATAGGTATTGCGAGAGAGATAGCTGCTTATTATGGAAGGGAAGTAAAATATCCAAAAATAGAAAAATTACAAGATGTAACTTTAACTGATGATACTTTAGATATTGCTATTGAAGATACTGAAAGATGTAAAAGATTTGCTGGAAGAATTATCCGTGGAGTAAAAGTTGGGGAATCTCCAGAATGGTTAAAGAAAAGAATAATGGCTATGGGATTAAACCCAATCAATAATATAGTAGATATTTCAAACTTTGTAATGTTTGAATACAACCAACCAATCCATATATATGATTTAAAAGAGATAGCTGGTGGAAAAATTGTTGCTAGAAGAGGAAAAGCAGGAGAAAAATTAGTTACTCTTATGGAACAAGAAATTGATGTTAACGATGAATTAGTAATCGCTGACGGAGAAAAACCATCTGGTCTTGCTGGAATTATGGGAGGACTTGGAAGTGGAATAAAAGATGATACTCAAGATATATTTATTGAAGTAGCTTATTTCGTTCCTGAATTTATAAGAAAAGCTGGAAGAAAATTTGGAATAGTAAGTGATGCTGGTTACAGAAACGAAAGAGGAACTGACATGGAAAATGTTCCAACTGTACTTGATAGAGTAACAGATTTAGTATTACAACTTGCTGATCCTCAATCAGTAGGAAAAATGGTTGATGTATATCCTGCTAAATATGAGTCTTGTGAAATTATTTTAGATATAGCAAAATTAAGAAGATTTGCTGGAAAAGATATAGAAAAAGAAAGAATAATAGAAATATTAACTAACTTAAATCTTCAAGTAACAGATTTAGGAGAAACTTTAAAAGTTGTTCCTCCAAGTTATAGAGGAGATTTAGTAAGACCTGCTGACTTATATGAAGAAGTTATCAGAATGTATGGATTTGAAAATATAGAAGATAAAATGCCAGTTGAAGATATATCTGCTGGAGTAAAAAATGAAGTTATAAAACTTATGGACGAATCAAAAGATGCTCTTGCAAAAATAGGACTTCAAGAAGTTATCAACTATAGTTTCATTCCAAAAGAAGTAAAGGACATGTTACATATAGATAGAGAAGAAATAATGATTCTTAACCCTATCGTAGAAACAATGTCTATGATGAGACCAACTTTAATATATAGTATTTTAAATAATATTAAAGAAAACTTAAATAGAAATCAAGATTCTATAAAAATATTTGAAGTAGCTAAAGTATTTGAAAAAACAAATGATTTATTAGCTATTGAAGATATTCATATGGCTATTGGAGTTTGTGGAAGAGATGAAAAATCTTTATGGAATCCAAAACCAGAAGCTTATGATTTCTATACATTAAAAGGATATGTAGAAGAATATTTAGAAGAAATCGGAATAAAAGGATATAAAATAGTTAGAACTACAAATCCTAACTTCCACCCAGGAAGAGCTGCTGATATTATGATTGGTAGACTTTGTGTAGGAAGTTTTGGAGAAATTCACCCAGAAATAGCTGAAAAAATGGATATCACAAGAGAAAGAGCTTATATAGCTGAAATGAATGTTTCTTTATTAAAACAATATATGAGCAAAAAAATAAAATATGAAAAAGTAGTAAAATATCCAGAAGTAACAAGAGATTTTGCTATTGTTCTTGATGAAAAAGTTTTAGTTGGAGATATGATAGAGGCTATTAAGAAAAGTTCAGATTTTGTAGAATCAGTTGGTCTATTTGATATTTACAGAGGTGAACACATAGAAGCTGGTAAAAAATCAGTTGCAATAAGTATTGTAATGAGAAATAAAAATGGTACTTTAAATGAAGAAGATATCACAAAAGTACAAAATAAAATTTTAAATATCATAAGAACTAAATATTCAGGAGAAATAAGACAATAATACAACATAAGTATGGAGGGATAATATGGATTCTTTAAGAGAATTATTTAAAATAGGAAATGGACCTTCAAGCTCTCATACAATGGGACCAGAGAGAGCAGCTAGAAGATTTAAAGAGGAGAATAAAGAAGCAGATCATTTTAAAGTGGAATTGTATGGTTCTTTAGCTCTTACAGGTAAGGGACATCTGACAGATTGGATAATAGAAAAAACGTTAGCTCCTAAAAAAGTGGAAGTACGTTGGAAGCCAGAAATAGTCTATCCTTTCCATACAAATGGAATGAAATTTTTTGCCTATGATAAAGATGGAAAAGAATTAAAATCTTGGTTAGTTTTCTCAGTTGGTGGAGGAACTATTGTTGAAGAGGGACAAGAGAGAAATAGTGGAGAAAAAATATATCCATTAACAAAAATGACTGATATAGTAGATTGGTGTAAAAGAAATAAAAAAGAGCTTTGGGAATATGTTTTTGAGTGTGAGGGAGAAAGTATCAAAGAATATTTATTAGAAATCTGGAAAGCTATGGAAGAGGCAGTAGAAAGAGGAATAAATACAGAGGGAATTCTTCCTGGAAGTATACAATTAAAAAGAAGAGCAGCTACTTTTTATAAAAAATCAAGAGGAGAGGGAAAAGTAAGAGCTTTTAGAGGAAAACTTTTTGCTTATACTTTAGCTGTGTCTGAAGAAAATGCAAGTGGAGGAAGAGTTGTTACAGCACCTACTTGTGGAGCTGCAGGGGTAATTCCTGGAGCTTTATATACTTTAGCAGAAGCATATGAATTAAAAGATGATGAGATAGTAAAAGCTTTAGCTATAGCAGGTTTAATAGGAAATATAGTAAAAGAAAATGCAAGTATTTCTGGAGCAGAGGCTGGTTGTCAAGCAGAAGTTGGAACAGCTTGTTCAATGGCAGCTGGAATGGGAGCTTTCTTAATGGGAGGTTCTGTGGATCAAATCGAATATGCAGCAGAAATGGCTTTGGAACATAGTCTTGGGCTTACTTGTGACCCAGTAGGAGGTTATGTTCAAATCCCTTGTATAGAAAGAAACGCTTCAGCAGCAGCAAGAGCTTTAGATACATCAAATTATTCTATTTATACAGATGGAGTTCACTCTGTTTCATTTGATGAAGTAGTTATCACAATGAAAGAAACTGGAAGAGATTTAAAAGATGAATACAAGGAAACATCTCTAGGAGGACTTGCAAAATATTATTGTAAGGGATGTTGTTAATGAATAATTAAAAGTAAAGAAAGCTGATTTAATCAGCTTTTTTTATAAAAAAACTTGAATTTTTAAAATTAAGTAGTATAATTGAAAACAAGAGAGGATAGTAATGAAATTAGTAGTAGGACTGGGAAATCCAGGGAAAGAATATGAAAAAACAAGACATAATGTAGGTTTTATGGTTTTAGATAAGGTCGCTGAAAAATTAAAAGTTTACGATTTTAAAGAAAAATTCAGTGGACTTTTAGGGGAAGCAAATTATAAAGGAGAGAAGGTACTTCTTTTAAAACCACAGACATATATGAACTTAAGTGGAAACTCAATAGTACAAGTTATTAATTTTTATAAATTAAATGTAGAAGAAGATCTGATAGTTGTGTATGATGATATGGCTCTTCCTTTAGGAAAACTTAGAATGAGAGAAAAAGGAAGTGCTGGAGGACATAATGGAATAAAATCTATTATTTCACATTTAGGAGATAAATTTTTAAGAATAAAATTTGGAATTGGTCAAAGTAAAGACAAAGATAAAATAGTTGATTTTGTAATCGGAAGATTTTCGAAAGAGGAAGAAGAGGAAATAAGTAAAGTATTAATTCACGCAAGTGACGTGGTTATAAGTGTGCTAGATGGGGTTTCAATAGATAGAATTATGCAAAATTGTAATAAAAAATAGAAATTTAGAACGAAAAAAAAACAAAAAAACATTGTTAAATTAGTTAAATTATGGTAAACTTAATGTGCAATGTTTTTTACAAAATAAATTTTATATAAGTTTAAGGAAGGAGAATTTGTATGAAGTTTTTTGGATTTAGAGGTGGGGTACATCCACCTGATAACAAAGTTCAAACAGCAACAAAAGCAACAGAGAAAATGGCATCACCAAAAATGGTATACATACCATTACAACAACACATAGGGGCTCCTTTAGATCCACTTGTAAAAGTTGGAGATACTGTTCTTAAGGGACAAAAAATAGCTGACTCAACAGCATTTATGTCTACTACTATCCACTCACCAGTTAGTGGAACAGTAAAGAAAATTGAGCAACGTGTATTCCCATTAATGGGAAAAGCTAATACAATCGTTATTGAAAATGATGGAAGAGATGAATGGTGCGAACTTGAAAAAATCGAAAATTGGCAAGAAGCATCAAAAGAGGACTTACTAAAACTTATTAGAGAAAAAGGTATAGTAGGTATAGGAGGAGCAAGCTTCCCTACTCATATTAAATTAAATCCACCAAAGGATTGTCCAATTGATACATTAGTATTAAACGGAGCAGAGTGTGAACCTTATCTAAACTCAGATAATAGACTTATGCTTGAAGATCCTATGGCTATTGTAGAAGGAATAAAAATTATTAAAAAAATACTAGGAATTGATAATGCAGTTATTGGAATAGAAGAAAATAAACCTCTTGCTATTACTAGTATGAAAAAAGCTTGTGAAGGAACAGGTATCGAAGTATTACCTCTTCACACAAAATATCCTCAAGGAGGAGAAAAACAACTTATAAAAGCAGTTCTAGATAGAGAAGTTCCATCTGGAAAATTACCTGCTTCAGTAGGAGTTGTAGTACAAAATACAGGAACAGCAGCAGCTATTTATAGAGGAGTTGTTTTAGGACAACCTTTAATTGAAAAAATAGTTACAGTTTCTGGAAAAGCTATTAAAGAGCCTAAAAACTTAAAAGTAGTAATAGGAACTCCATTCAGTGAATTATTAGATTACTGTGGAGTAGAAAGAGAAAAAATTGACAAACTTGTTATGGGTGGACCTATGATGGGTATGGCACAATTTACAGAAGAAGTTCCAGTAATAAAAGGTACTGGAGGTCTTTTAGCATTAACAAAAGAAGAAACAAACTATACTAAACCTCAAGCTTGTATTAGTTGCGGAAAATGTGTGGACGTTTGTCCAATGCATCTAGTACCATTTATGTATGCTAGATTAGCTGTAAAAGGTGAATGGGAAAACTTAGGACAATATAACTTAATGGACTGTATCGAATGTGGTTCTTGTGCTTATATTTGTCCAGCAAATAGACCATTAACTGAAGCTATAAAAATAGGAAAAGCTAAATTAAGAGCAATTAAGAAATAAGCAAGGAGGGAAATAAAGTGAACGCATATAATATGGGGCCTTCGCCTCACATAAGAACTTCAGAAACAGTTGACAAAGTAATGTTAGACGTTATAATTGCATTAGTGCCAGCACTTTTAATGGCAGTTTATGTATTTAAAACAAAAGCATTAATAGTTACTGCTGTTTCAGTTATATTCTGTATGTTAACAGAATTTGTATTTAATAAAATAAGAAAAAAAGAATGTACTTTACATGATAAAAGTGCTATTGTAACAGGACTTTTATTTGCATTTGTTATACCAGTTGATATGTCTTTACCATTCGTAGCAATTGGAGCAATAGTTTCTATCGCTTTAGGAAAAATGTTCTTTGGTGGATTAGGTTGTAATATATTTAACCCTGCATTAGTAGGAAGAGCATTTGTTCAAGCATCTTGGCCAGTAGCAATTACTACTTTCTCATTAGATGGAGTAGCAGGACCTACAATGCTAGATGCTATGAAAAGAGGACTTCCAATGTCAGAAGTACTAATTGGAGAAGGAAGTATGTATGTTCAAGCTCTAATAGGAAAAATGGGAGGATGTCTTGGAGAAACTTCTGCTATAGCTATATTATTAGGTGGAGCTTATCTAATCTATAAAAAACAAATAGATTGGAAAATGCCATTAGTAATAATCGGTACAGTAGCAGTATTTACTACATTATTAGGAGCAAAAGATCCAATAATGCAAATTATATCTGGAGGACTTTTATTAGGAGCTTTTTTTATGGCAACTGATATGGTAACAAGTCCAGTATCAACAAAAGGAAAATTAATCTATGCTTTCGGAATAGGGTTCTTAATCTCTATGATAAGAATGAAAGGTGGATATCCAGAAGGAACAGCATTCTCAATATTAATAATGAACGGTGTTGTACCTCTAATCAATAGATACACTATGCCTAAGAAATTTGGGGAGGTGAAAGCTGATGGAAAAAAATAGATTTATACATTATGGATCTGTTCTATTAATTATAGCTGCCATCTCTGCTGGAACTTTGGCAGGAGTAAACGCAATAACAAAAGGTGTTATTGCACAAAATAATATAACAGCTGCTAATAATGCAAGAACATTAGTTCTTCCACAAGCTCAATCTTTTGATGAATCTCAAGCTATACAAAAAGATGACTTCTTATTTATTCCTGGGTTTGATGGAAATAAAAAAGTTGTAGGATATGTAGTTTCAGTAAATCAAGGTGGATATGGAGGAAATATTAATTTCTCTTTAGGAATTGATTTAGCAGGAAAAGTAACAGGATTAAAAGTAATGAATCACCAAGAAACTCCAGGATTAGGAGCTAAAATAACTGGTGAAGAATGGCAAAAACTTTGGATAGGAAGAGATAAAGAATATAAATTCGATAAGAGTGTAGACGCTTTTGCGGGAGCAACAGTATCTCCAAATGCAGTTTATTCAGGAATTATAAGAACTTTATCAGCTTATGCGGAGGTGACTAAATAATGGCAAAAAGTAAAATAGGAATAGTAATAAATGGAATAATCAAAGAAAACCCTGTACTTGTGTTATTATTAGGATTATGTCCAACACTTGGAACATCTACTTCTGCAATAAACGGTATGTCAATGGGACTTGCTACAACAGCAGTTTTGATATTCTCAAATATAATTATATCAATGATTAAAAAAGCTATACCAGATAAAGTAAGAATACCAGCTTTCATCATGGTTATAGCATCTCTAGTTACAGTTGTTCAAATGTTAATGGAAGCTTATGTTCCAGATATCTATAAAGTATTAGGACTTTATATTCCATTAATCGTTGTTAACTGTATAGTTCTTGGAAGAGCAGAAAGTTTTGCCTCTAAAAATAGTGTAATAGATTCTGCATGTGACGGATTAGGATCAGGTTTAGGATTTACATTAGCTTTAACAATACTAGGAGTTATTAGAGAAATTTTAGGAAATGGTACAGTATTTAATATAACTATAGTTCCAGAATTCTGGCAACCAGCTTTAATATACATATTACCTCCTGGAGGATTTATGACAATAGCTTGTGTTATAGCTTATCAAAACTATTTAAAACAAAAGAAGGAGGCATAGTGAATGGATTTTGGAAAATTATTTAGTATAATCATAACATCTATCTTTATCCAAAACTATGTTTTCGGTAAAGTATTAGGAATTTGTCCATACATGGGAGTTTCTAAAAAAGTAGAATCTTCTATTGGAATGGGAATGGCAATAATATTCGTTATAACAATATCTTCTGGAGTTACTTGGACAGCATATGAATTTTTATTAAAACCTTTTGGACTTGAATATCTACAAACAATAATGTTTATATTAATTATTGCATCTCTAGTTCAATTTGTTGAAATGGCTATCCAAAAATTATCACCAAACCTATATAATGCTCTTGGAGTTTATCTACCATTAATCACTACTAACTGTGTTGTTCTTGGAGTTGCTATCTTAAATATTCAAGAAGGATATAACTTTATAGAAACAGTTGTAAACGGATTTGGAGCAGCAGTAGGATTTACATTAGCTCTAGTATTGTTAGCAGGAATAAGAGAAAGAATAGAATATTCTGATATCCCAGCTCCATTTAAAGGAGTACCAATTGCTTTCTTAACAGCTAGCTGTTTAGCAATGGCATTTATGGGATTCAGTGGAATGAAAATATAATTTTTTGGAGGTTATTATGAGTAGCGAAATATTACTAGCTATTGTAATTCTAGGAGTTACAGGGCTAATTATGGGATTATTCTTAGCTTTTGCCTCTAAAAAATTTGAGGTTAAAGTTGATGAAAGGGTAGAAAAAATAACTGCTTGCTTACCTGGAGCAAACTGTGGAGGATGTGGATTCCCTGGTTGTGGAGGATATGCAGATGCAGTAGTTAATAAAGGTGCTAAACTTAATATGTGTGCTCCTGGAGGACCAGCAGTAGCTGAGAAAATAGGAGAAATAATGGGTGTTAAAGTAGAAGCATCTGCTGGAGATAAGATTGTAGCTAAAGTTTTATGTCAAGGAAATCATGAGAATGTAAATAAAAAATATAATTTCAGAGGAAGTATTAAAACTTGTGCATCAGCTAACATTTATGCTGGTGGAGAAAAATCTTGTCAATATGCTTGTCTTGGATTAGGAGATTGTGTAAAAGTATGTCCTGTTAATGCTATTAAAGTAGTTAACGGAGTAGCTCAAATAGATCCAAAAATATGTGTAGCTTGTGGTGCGTGTCAAACAGCTTGTCCTAAGAATGTAATAGCTATGTTACCTGAAAAAAATATAGTAACAGTAACTTGCTCTTCTAAAGACAAAGGTGTAGATGCTAAGAAAAATTGTAAAGTTGCTTGTATAGGTTGTGGAATGTGTGCTAAAGCTTGTCCTAAAGGAGCTATCACAGTTGAAAACAATCTTGCAAAAATAGATCCAGCTAAATGTGTAAACTGTGGTCTATGTGAATTAAAATGTCCAACTCTTGCAATTGTTAATTTAAGACATCCAAGTGGACATGGAGTTAGAAAACCAAATCCAGCTCCAGCAGCTAAAAAACCAGTAGAAGCTCCAAAAGCTCCTGAAGTTAAAGCTGAAGAAAAAGTAGAAACTAAATAATATTTAGAGCAACCTACTTGGTTGCTCTTTTTATATAAAGTATAGTACTTAAAATTTCTAATATTTTTTTGAAAAGAGTTTAGAAAAAAGATTAATTTTAAATTACTAGAGGGAAAGTATAGAGAAGTTACTAAAATAAATAAAAAGATTGGTGGAAAATACTTTAAAAAATAGTATTCAAAAAAGTGAAAAAAAATCTTACATAAATTTCTAAAAACTTTCAATAAATATTTTTATTTTATTAGTAAAAAAAAACTATAAAAAAAAGCAAAAAAAATTGAAAAAAATTAAAAAAAAGCTTTGCAAATTATGGAAAATATGATATAATTCTTCAGGTGTACAAAAGAGATCATCTTTTAAATTTTAAAAATTAAAGGAGGTGTATAATGGCTAACAAGTTAAGAATCTATTTAAAAGCTTACGATCATATGTTATTAGATCAATCAGCTAAAAAAATAGCGGAAGTTGCAGAAAAATCAGGAGCTGAAATAGCTGGACCAATGCCACTACCAACAAAGATTAAAAAATACACTGTATTAAGATCAGTACATGTAAACAAAGATTCAAGAGAACAGTTTGAGATGAGAATCCATAGAAGAATGGTTGAAATCAAAAACTCTACTCAAAAAACAATATCATCATTAACAGCGGTTAACTTACCAGCTGGTGTTGGAATTGAAATTAAACAAGCGTAATTAAAAAACACAAATGGCTGATTCTCGGGTAATTTGAAAATAAGATAAGATTGAACTCAAATTATCCTTACAGAATAATACAAGTTGACGCTTTTTTTAAAGCAAGATCGTGGAACCACGAGGTCAAGTTGTCAACCAATATATTATTTGATGGAGGTATGAAACAAATGTCAGGAATTTTAGGAAAAAAAATCGGAATGACTCAAATCTTTGAAGATGGAAAGTTCGTTCCAGTAACAGTTGTAGAAGCTGGACCAAACTTTGTTCTACAAAAGAAAACAGTTGAAAATGACGGATATACTGCATTACAACTTGGTTTCGATGAGAAGAAAGAAAAAAATTCTACTAAACCTATGATGGGAATCTTCAATAAAGTTGGAGTTAAACCATTAAGATTCGTAAAAGAAGTTAAAGTTGACGCTGTAGACGGTTACGAATTAGGACAAGAAATTAAAGTTGATGTATTAAATGGTGTTGAATATGTAGACATCACTGGAACATCAAAAGGTAAAGGAACTTCTGGGGTTATGAAAAGACACGGTTTCGGTGGAAACAGAGCATCTCACGGGGTTTCAAGAAACCACAGACTAGGAGGATCTATAGGACAATCATCTTGGCCTGGAAAAGTTCTTAAAGGATTAAGAATGGCTGGACAATACGGAAACACTACTGTAACAGTTCAAAACTTAAAAGTAGTTAAATTAGATGTAGAAAACAATGTAATCTTAATAAAAGGTGCTGTACCAGGTGCTAAAAATGGTTACCTTGTAGTAAGACCAGCTATAAAGAAATAAGGTTAGTAGAAGTGAAAGGAGGAAAAAATGGCAGTTTTAAACATATATAACTTAGCAGGAGCACAAACTGGAACTGTTGAAGTTAAGGACTCTATATTTGGTATCGAACCAAACCAAGTAGTTCTTCACGAAGTTCTTACTGCAGAACTAGCAGCGGCTAGACAAGGAAGTGCTTGTACTAAGACAAGAGCTATGGTTAGAGGAGGAGGAAGAAAGCCATTTAAACAAAAAGGTACTGGTAGAGCAAGACAAGGATCAATAAGAGCTCCACATATGGTAGGTGGAGGAGTTACTTTTGGACCTATGCCTAGAAGCTATGAGAAAAAAGTTAACAAAAAAGTTAGAGTTTTAGCTCTTAAATCAGCACTTTCAGTTAAATGTGCAAACGGAGACATCGTTGTATTAGATGGTGTAGTAGAAACTCCAAAAACTAAAACAATAGTTGCATTAACAAAAGAATTAAACGCAACAACAAAACAAATGTTCGTAGTAAACGACTTAACAACAGCAAACGATTACAACTTATTCTTAGCTGCAAGAAACTTAGAAAACGCAGTTGTTTTCCAACCAAGTGAATTAGGAATTTACTGGTTATTAAAACAAAATAAAGTAATCATCACTAAAGAAGCATTAGCTACAATTGAGGAGGTGCTTGGATAGATGACAGCTTATGATATCATAAGAAAACCTCTAATCACTGAAAAAACTGAGCTTCTAAGAAGAGAGCACAACAAATATACTTTTGAAGTGAATAGAAAAGCAAACAAAATTGAAATAAAAAAAGCTGTAGAAGAAATATTCAACGTTAAAGTTGCAGAAGTAGCTACAGTAAATATCAAACCTGTAACAAAAAGACATGGTATGAAATTATACAAAACTCAAGCTAAAAAGAAAGCAATAGTTAAATTAGCTTCAGGAACAATTTCTTACTTTAAAGAAGCATAATAACGGCTAAAGATAGTTATAGGTCTCATAAAATATTCGGAGGGTTGAAGTAATGGCTATTAAAAAAATGAAACCAACAAGTGACGGAGTTAGACACATGTCAAGACTTGTTGTGCCTGAATTAAGTAAAGCAAGACCTGAAAAGTCTTTAACTGTGCCTTTAAAATCTGCATATGGATTAGATAACTATGGACACAGAACAAACGTTAATAGACAAAAAGGTCACAAAAGATTATATAGAATAATAGATTTCAAAAGAAATAAATTAGATGTACCAGCAACTGTTAAATCAATTGAATACGATCCAAACAGAACTGCAAACATCGCATTATTATACTACGCAGATGGAGCTAAAGCATACATATTAGCACCTAAAGGTTTAAAAGTTGGAGACGTTGTAATGAACGGAGCTAACGCTGAAATAAAACCAGGAAATGCGTTAAAATTAAAAGATATGCCAGTTGGAGCACAAATTCACAACATCGAGTTACAAGTAGGAAGAGGAGGACAATTAGTTAGATCTGCTGGAACAGCTGCAAGACTTGTTGCAAAAGAAGGAACTTACTGTCACATCGAATTACCTTCAGGAGAACTTAGATTAGTACACGGTGAATGTACAGCTACTATTGGTGAAGTAGGAAATGCTGAGCACAACCTAGTTTCAATCGGAAAAGCAGGAAGAAATAGACTTATGGGAAGAAGACCTCACGTTAGAGGATCTGCAATGAACCCTTGTGATCACCCTCACGGAGGAGGAGAAGGAAAAGCTACTGTAGGTAGAAAATCACCATTAACTCCTTGGGGAAAACCAGCACTTGGTGTTAAAACAAGAGGTAAAAAAGTATCTGATAAGTTTATCGTAAGAAGAAGAAACGAGAAGTAATTTCGAGAGGAGGTAACATAGGTTATGGCAAGATCACTTAGAAAAGGACCTTTTTGTGATCATCACTTAATGAAAAAGGTTGAAGACGCTAAGGCAACTAATAACTTAAAAGCAGTTATAAAAACTTGGTCAAGAAGATCAACAATATTCCCTAACTTCATAGGATTAACATTTGGAGTTTATAACGGAAAAAAACATATACCAGTATATGTAACAGAACAAATGGTTGGACATAAATTAGGAGAATTTGCACCTACAAGAACTTACCACGGACATACAAAAGGTAAATAAGAATAACTTAGTGGGTATGAAATTATAGATTTATAGATTATAAAAAAGAGGAGGAGAAACTAGTGGAAGTAAAAGCAAGTACTAGATTCGTGAGAATGTCTCCAAGAAAAGCTAGATTAGTAGCTGACTTAGTGAGAGGAAAATCAGCTCTAGAAGCACTAGATATATTAGAATTTACAAATAAAAAAGCAGCTAGAATTATAAAGAAAACTTTACAATCAGCAATAGCTAATGCAACACACAATGCAAAACTAGATGATGAAAAATTAGTTATATCTACAATAATGATCAATGATGGACCAGCTCTTAAGAGAATGAGTCCTAGAGCAATGGGAAGAGCAGATATAATAAGAAAACCAACAGCACACGTTATCGTTGGTGTATCTGAGAAGTAGTTTATTAAGGAGGTTAACACTGTGGGACAAAAAGTAGACCCTAGAGGATTAAGACTTGGAATAACAAGATCTTGGGACTCTAACTGGTATGCAGATAAAAAGGAATATGTTAAATATTTCCACGAAGATGTAAAAATCAGAGAGTTCGTAAAGAAAAATTATTTCCATGCTGGGATATCAAAAGTTAATATAGAAAGAACATCACCTTCACAAGTTGTAGTAATAATCCACGCTGCAAAAGCAGGAATTGTTATCGGAAGAAAAGGTGCTGAAATAGAAGAATTAAGAGTAAAATTAGAAGCTTTAACTGGTAAAAAAGTATTAGTTAAAGTATTAGAAGTTAAAAACTTCAATAGAGATGCTGTATTAGTAGCAGAAAATATAGCTGGATCAATCGAAAGAAGGGTAGCTTACAAAAGAGCTGCTAACCAAGCTGTAATGAGAGCTATGAAATCTGGAGCAAAAGGAATCAAAGTTATGATTTCTGGAAGATTAAATGGTGCAGAAATCGCCAGAGCTGAATGGATGGTTGAAGGAAAAGTTCCTTTACATACATTAAGAGCTGACATCGATTATGCAACTGCAACAGCTCATACTACATACGGAGCATTAGGAATAAAAGTATGGATATTTAACGGAGAAGTACTTCCTACTAAGAAAGAAGGAGGGGAAGCGTAATTATGTTAATGCCTAAAAGAACAAAACATAGAAAAATGTTTAGAGGAAGAATGAAAGGTTCTGCTCAAAGAGGAAACACTGTAGCATTTGGAGATTACGGATTACAAGCTTTAGAACCTGCTTGGATAACAAACAGACAAATCGAAGCATGTAGAGTTGGAATCAACAGAACATTCAAAAGAGAAGGAAAAACATTTATAAGAATATTCCCAGATAAACCAATCACATCTAGACCAGCTGGAGTGAGAATGGGAAAAGGTAAAGGAGCAGTTGAAGGTTGGGTTTGCGTTGTTAAACCTGGAAGAGTAATGTTTGAAGTTTCTGGAGTATCAGAAGAATTAGCATTAGCAGCTTTAAGAAAAGCTTCTATGAAATTACCTATTAGATGTAAAATAGTTAAGAAAGAGAATGGCGGTGAGAATTAATGAAAGCTAAAGATCTAAGAGAAATGTCTAGCGAAGACTTAGTAGTTAAGTGTAAAGAACTTAAAGAAGAATTATTCAATCTAAAATTTCAACTTTCATTAGGACAATTAACTAACACTGCTAGAATCAGAGAAGTTAGAAGAGAAATTGCTAGAATGAATACAATTTTAAATGAAAGATAAGATTTTTAAATAGATAATTCTTGGAAATAGGAGGTCAAAACCTTGAGAAACGATAGAAAAGTAAGAGAAGGTGTAGTTGTTTCTGACAAAATGGACAAAACAATAGTTGTTTCAATAGCTACTATGGTTTTACACCCAATATACAAAAAAAGAGTTAAGAAAACAACAAAATTTAAAGCTCACGATGAGAACAATGTAGCTCAAGTTGGTGATAGAGTAAGAATAATGGAAACTAGACCATTATCTAGAGATAAAAGATGGAGATTAGTTGAAGTTTTAGAAAGAGCAAAATAATCCAATAATTTTGGAAGGAGGATATTTTAATGGTACAACAACAAACTATCCTTAATGTTGCAGACAACTCAGGTGCTAAAAAGATAATGGTTATCAGAGTACTTGGTGGAACTAAAAAAAGATTTGGAAGAATCGGAGACATAGTTGTAGCATCAGTAAAGGAAGCAATACCTGGTGGTAACGTTAAAAAAGGTGACGTAGTTAAAGCTGTCATCGTTAGAACAAGAAAAGAATCAAGAAGAGAAGACGGATCATATATAAAATTTGATGATAACGCAGGAGTTATAATCAACAACAACAATGAACCAAAAGCAACAAGAATTTTCGGACCTGTTGCAAGAGAATTAAGAGCTAAAAACTTTATGAAAATAGTATCTCTTGCTCCAGAAGTAATATAGAGAGGAGGCTAATACTGTGGCTAAACCTAAAGTGAAATTTGTTCCAGCATCATTACACGTAAAAACTGGAGATACAGTTTATGTAATATCTGGTAAAGATAAAGGAAAAACAGGAAAAGTGTTAAAAGTATTCCCTAAAAAAGGAAAAGTAGTAGTTGAGGGAGTAAATATAGTTACTAAGAACTTAAAACCATCTCAAGTAAACCCACAAGGTGGAGTTGTAACTAAACCTGCTCCATTATTCTCATCAAAAGTTATGTTATTTGATGCGAAAGCAGGAAAACCAACAAGAGTTGGATATAAAGTTGTAGATGGAAAAAAAGTTAGATACTCAAAAGTGTCTGGTGAAGTTCTATAAGAAGGGAGGATATCGTAAGTGTCTAAATATGTTTCTAGATATCATAAATTATTTGATGAAGTAATCAAAGAAAATTTAATGAAAGAGTTAGCATTACAAAACATAATGGAATGCCCTACTCTAGAGAAAATAGTAGTAAATATGGGAGTTGGAGAAGCAACTCAAAACGCTAAATTAATGGACGCAGCAATGAATGATTTAGCAATCATAACTGGACAAAAACCAGTTGAAAGAAGAGCTAAAAAATCAGAAGCTGGATTTAAATTAAGAGAAAACCAAGCAATCGGTGCAAAAGTTACTTTAAGAAAGGAAAGAATGTATGACTTCCTTGATAGATTAATAAACGTTGTACTTCCAAGAGTTAGAGACTTTGAAGGAGTTCCTACAAATTCTTTTGACGGAAGAGGAAATTACTCTTTAGGATTAAGAGATCAATTAGTTTTCCCTGAAATCGAATTTGATAAAGTTGATAAATTACAAGGTATGTCTATCACAATAGTATCTTCTGCTAAAACTGATGAAGAAGGAAGAGCTTTACTTAAGGCTTTCGGAATGCCTTTTAAAAAGTAATTGGTAAGGAGGATAAGGAATGGCTAAAAAGTCAATGATCGCTAGAGATGTTAAAAGAGCGGCACTATGTGATAAATACGCAGCTAAAAGAGCTGAATTAAAGAAAAGAGTGCTAGAAGGAGATACTGAAGCAATGTTTGAATTAAACAAATTACCAGTAAACTCTTCAGCTGTTAGACAAAAAAATAGATGTCAAATCGATGGAAGACCAAGAGGATTCATGAGAGAATTCGGAATTTCAAGAGTTAAATTTAGACAATTAGCAGGTGCAGGATTAATTCCTGGTGTTAAAAAATCATCTTGGTAAAATTTAGACCATTGATAAGGAAGGAGGATTAACTAAATGTTTTTAACAGATCCAATCGCAGATATGTTAACAAGAATCAGAAATGCTAACTCAGTTATGCACGAAAAAGTTGATGTTCCATACTCTAACTTAAAACTTACATTAGCTAAGATTTTAAAAGACGAAGGATATATCGCAAACTACAAAGTTATAACTGATGAAAATATAAAAAATATAAGAATATACTTAAAATACGAAGGAAAAGAAAGAGTAATTAAAGGATTAAAAAGAATATCTAAACCAGGTAGAAGAGTATACGCTCAAGTAGATGAATTACCTAGAGTTCTTTCAGGTTTAGGAATTGCAATCGTATCTACTTCAAAAGGAATTGTTACTGATAGAGTAGCAAGAAAAGAGAATGTAGGTGGAGAAATCCTTGCATTCGTATGGTAATTAAACTAGGAGGTGTCCATTAATGTCAAGAATAGGTAAGAAACCTATAGTGGTACCTGCTGGGGTTACAGTTACAGTAGAAGGAAACAAAGCTACTGTAAAAGGACCTAAAGGTACTTTAGTAAAAGAATTCAATAAAGATATAACAATTAGATTAGAAGGAAACGAAATCATCGTTGAAAGACCAAACGATGAAATTGAAATGAGAGCTTTACACGGAACTACAAGAGCTTTACTACACAACATGGTTGTTGGAGTAAGCGAAGGATTTAAAAAAGTTTTAAATCTAGTAGGGGTTGGATATAGAGCAGCAGTTCAAGGAAAAGGATTAGAATTATCTTTAGGATATTCACATCCAGTTAAAATAGATCCAGTTGAAAATATAACTTTCGCAGTAGAAAAAAATACAACTATAATAGTTGAAGGAATTGAAAAAGATGTAGTTGGACAAGTAGCAGCTAACATCAGATCAAAAAGAGCTCCAGAGCCTTATAAAGGAAAAGGAGTTAAATATGCTGATGAAGTTATCAGAAGAAAAGAAGGTAAGAAATCATAGGATATAGCTCAAAAAGGAGGTAAGTGAGTTGTTTAAGAAAGTAGATAGACAAGCTGTTAGAGAAAGAAAACACTTATCAATCAGAAACAAAATTTCTGGTACAGCAGAAAGACCAAGACTTTCTATATATAGATCAAACACTAACATGTTTGCTCAATTAGTAGATGACGTTAATGGAGTAACTTTAGTTTCTGCATCAACTATAGATAAAGAATTAAAAGGAACATTAGCAAACGGTGGAAACATAGAAGCAGCTAAAGCAGTAGGAAAATTATTAGCTGAAAGAGCTGTAGCAAAAAATATAAAAGAAATCGTATTCGATAGATCAGGATATGTATATACAGGAAGAGTATCTGCACTTGCTGAAGCAGCAAGAGAAAACGGATTAAGCTTCTAATTTTATTAGAGAGGAGGACTTCACTTGTCTAAGGTTATAGAAAATAGAGAAGAAAAAGAATTTGAAGAAAAACTATTAAAAATTTCTAGAGTTTCTAAGACAACTAAAGGGGGAAGAACAATATCTTTCTCAGTTCTAGCTGCTGTTGGAAACAAAGAAGGAAAAATAGGAATTGGATTAGGAAAAGCAAATGGTGTACCAGATGCTATAAGAAAGGCTGTAGCTGCTGCTAAGAAAAATATGATAAATGTTTCTCTTAAAGGTAGAACTATACCTCATGAAATAGAAGGAAGATGGGGAGCAACAACTATATGGATGTCACCTGCATATGAAGGAACTGGAGTTATTTCTGGATCTTCTTGTAGAGAAATCCTTGAATTAGTTGGAGTTCATAACATATTAACAAAAATCAAAGGTTCTAAAAATAAACATAACGTTGCTAGAGCAACTATTGAAGGTTTAAGATTATTAAGAACTGCTGAAGAAGTAGCAGCTTTAAGAGGAAAAACTGTTAAGGAAATCTTAAGCTAGGAGGTTTAGAGAAGAATGGCAAAGGTTAGAATAAGACTTGCAAAAAGTATAATAGGGAGAAAGCCTAACCATATAGCAACTGTAAAGTCGCTAGGGCTTAAGAAAATGAATAGTGTAGTAGAACACGAACTTACTCCTGAAATTAAAGGGAAAATAGCATTAGTTTCTTACTTACTAGATGTAGAGGAGGTGCAATAATCAATGAAATTAAACGAATTACAACCTTCTGTACCTAGAAAAGCTAGAAAAAGAGTTGGAAGAGGAGAATCTTCAGGATGGGGAAAAACTTGTGGTAAAGGAAGCAACGGACAAAAATCAAGATCTGGAGCTGGATTAAAACCTGGTTTTGAAGGTGGGCAAATGCCTATCATCAGAAGAACTCCAAAAAGAGGATTCAGTAACTATCCATTCAAAAAAGAATATGCTATCATTAATTTAGATACATTAAATAGATTTGAAGAAGGAACAGTAGTAACTCCTGAAATCTTATTAGAAACTGGATTAGTTAAAAAATTATATGACGGAGTTAAAGTTTTAGGAAACGGAGCTTTAGATAAAAAAGTATCTGTAGAAGCTCACAAAGTTTCTAAATCTGCTCAAAAAGCTATTGAAGAAAAAGGTGGAACAGTAGAAATCATCGAAGTTAAAACTTTTGCTGATGTAGCAAAAAACAATAAATAGTTGTTTAAATAAAAGCGAGGTGAAAAACTTTGACTTTAATGGAAAGCTTTAACACAAAGTTAAGAGGAATTATGAAAATTCCTGAGCTAAAATCAAGAATTGTTTTTACCTTGTTAATGTTCTTAGTTGCTAGAGTGGGGACTTTTATCCCTGCTCCGGGAATTGACATTGATAGATTATCAGCAATGACAGCTCAAAATGATCTTTTAGGTTTTATCAATATGTTTTCGGGTGGAGCTTTTCAAAGAATTTCTATTTTTGCCTTAGGTATTGTTCCATATATCAATGCTTCCATAGTATTTAGTTTACTTGCTGTTATTATTCCTAAGATTGAAGAGATTCAAAAAGAGGGAGAATCAGGAAGAAATAGAATAAATCAATGGACTAGATATGTAACAATACTTATTGCTGTTATGCAGGGAATAGGAGTTTGTGTATGGCTTACATCTGCAGGACTAGTTATAGAACCTGGTTTTAGATTTATGCTTGTAACTATCACAATACTTACAGCAGGAACTGTGTTCTTGATGTGGGTTGGAGAACAAATATCAGTTAATGGAATAGGAAATGGAGTTTCTTTATTAATATTTTTAAATATTATCTCAAGAGGACCTTCAAGTGTTGTTCAAACAATACAATTAATGAAGGGAAGTAAATTTATAATACCTGTTCTTGCTGCAGTAGCAATAGCAGCTGTATTATCAGTTGCAGGAATTGTATTATTCCAATTGGGACAAAGAAAAATACCAGTTCACTATGTTGGAAAAGGATTTGGTGTTAGAGGAGGAGTTGCTCAAAACTCATATATTCCTTTAAAACTAAATACTTCAGGGGTTATGCCAGTAATCTTTGCATCAGTAATGATGATGATACCTTCATTACTAATCAGATCGTTACCAGCAACATTCCCTTATAGAGATTATATGATGTTATTATTTGATCAAAAGCACCCTGTTTATATGGTTCTTTATGCAGGAATAATAATTTTCTTCTCATTCTTCTATACTGCTATAATGTTTGATCCAGAGAGAGTTGCAGATAACTTAAAACAAGGTGGGGGAACAATCCCTGGAATAAGACCTGGAGAAGAAACAGTTGAGTATTTAGAAGGTGTTGTTACAAGAATAACTTGGGGAGGAGCAATCTTCCTAGCAGCTATCGCTATCTTACCGATGGCAATATTTACAGCATTAGGACTTCCAGTTTTCTTCGGAGGAACAGGAATAATAATCGTTGTTGGAGTTGCTTTAGACACTGTACAACAAATCGATGCTCATTTAGTTATGAAAGAATATAAAGGATTTCTATAATAAAGATAACACAGCTTTCCTGTGTTATTTTTATTTATGACAAAAAATATATGGCTACTCTTTGAAAGTATGTTTATATATAAATATATTATTTATGGAGGAATTAATGGAGAATTTAGAATTAAAAGCAAAATTTGATGAGATGCTTAAGTATGATGAAAAAAATAAAAATATAACTGTGGCAGTAGCAATGAGTGGTGGAGTTGATAGTTCAGTAACAGCTTATCTACTTCAAAAGCAAGGATATAAAATTTTTGGTGTAACAATGAAAACTACTGAAGAAGGTATTGATGAAGATGCTAGAAAAGTATGTGATGATTTAGGGATAGAACATTATATATTAGATATTTCAAAGGAATTTAAAAATAAAGTAGTAGATTATTTTGTAGATGAATATCTGAAAGGAAGAACTCCTAATCCGTGTGTAGTATGTAATAAATACATAAAAATGGGAGAATTGATAGATTTTGCTATTGAAAAAGGTGCTGATTTTATGGCAACAGGTCATTATTCTAATGTAGAAGACGGACTTCTAAAAATAGGAGAGGATTTATCAAAAGATCAAGTATATTTTTTATCTCAAGCAAATAAAGAGAGAGTAAAAAAATTGATGTTTCCATTAGGAAAATTACCAAAATCAGAGGTAAGAGAGTTAGGAAAATATCTTGGTGTAAGAGTTTATGAGAAAAAGGATTCACAAGAGATATGTTTCGTAGAAGATGGAAAATTAGAAGAATTTCTATTTGAAGCAACAAAAGGAAAAATAGCTAAAAAAGGAAACTTTGTTGATAAGAATGGAAAAATTTTGGGGCAACATATGGGACTTGGATTTTATACTGTAGGTCAGAGAAAAGGGCTTGGAATATCAGGTACAGCTCCATATTATGTAATTAATTTTAACAAAGAAAAAAATGAGATTATTTTGGGAAGCAATGAAGATTTATTTAGAGAATATCTTATTGCAAATGAAATAAATCTTTTTAAATATAATAGTTTAAAAGAAATTGATGGAATGGAATTTTTTGCAAAGACAAGATCAAGAGATAAGTTTCATCTATGTAAAGTAGATGTTTTATCAAATGATGAAATAAAAGTTAATTTTATTGATGAGAAAGTAAGAGCAATAACTCCAGGTCAGATAGTGGCTCTTTATGATAATGAGCATAGAGTTATTGTAAGTGGATTTATAAAAAATTAATATTGAAATAAATTTGGGAGTGTATTATTACACTCTCTTTTTTATTTTACATAATTTTTACATAAAAGTATAATTGTTTTAACAATTGTGTATTAAAATGTAAAGAAAATGGAGGTAGATATGAAAGAGGATTTAAAAGAGGAAAAAATTTTATTAACAACAAGAATACATAGTGTAAATAAAAAAGTAAGAGAAAGTTTAATGGAGGAGATTTCTCCCTTTGAAAAAAAATTTAAAAATATGACTCAAGATATAAGAGATAGAGTTGTAAAAATCGCTACAATGGCTGATGAAGAATATACAATGATTCCTATACAAGGAAGTGGAACTTATGCAGTTGAATCAGTTATAGGGACAATGATAGGGGAAGATGAGAAAGTTTTTGTAATTTCCAACGGGTTAAACGGAGATAGAATAGGAAAAATCTGTGGAAGATTAAAAGTAAATTATACAATGTATAGAGGAAGTAAAGAAAGAGCTATTGACTTAGAAAGCATAGAAAATATTTTAAAAAATAATGAAGATATAACTCATATAGCAATGGCTCATTGTGAAACTTCATCAGGGATATTAAATTCATTGGAAGCTATAAGTGAACTAGCTAGAAAATATAAAAAGTCTTTAATCCTAGATGCAACAGCAACATTTGGAGGAATGGAATTTGATGTTGCAAAATATAGAGTAGATTTTCTAATAGCCACTCCTAATGAATGTTTAGAGGGGATAGCAGGCTTTGCTTTTGTTGTAGCAAGAGTTGAATTATTAATGAAAAGAAAAGAGAAAGCACATTCTTATTCATTAGATATGTATGATCAATGGGAATATATAGAAAAAACAAACGGTTTATGGAGATTCACTCCTCCTGTTCAAGCAGTAAAAGCTTTTTCAGTGGCTTTGGACAAACTAGAAAAAGAGGGTGGAATAAAAGTAAGAGAAAAAAGATACAATAGAAATTATAATACTTTAAAGAATGGAATGAAAAAATTAGGTTTTGACTTTTTAGTTCCAGAAGAAAGTCAATCACCGTTTTTATTATCATTTACACTTCCTAAAAAAATAGATTATAATTTTGAAAAATTATATAAAGAATTAAAAG
The DNA here is from genome assembly GCF_021531475.1 of Fusobacterium perfoetens. Classification (NCBI taxonomy): domain Bacteria; kingdom Fusobacteriati; phylum Fusobacteriota; class Fusobacteriia; order Fusobacteriales; family Fusobacteriaceae; genus Fusobacterium; species Fusobacterium perfoetens. The sequence goes on from NZ_JADYTX010000001.1 coordinate 98,020, forward strand.
AAGATGGATTTATAATAGATAGAGATGAACTTATAGAAAATCATATTTTTAGAATCGGTGTAGTGGGAGATATAGATTCAGAATCTATAGAAAAATTTCTAAAAAATTTAAAAAAAATAGTTTAGTCTTTTAGAAAAATTATTTGTTTTCTTTGAAAATGAATAGTTTTTTTTGATTTATAAAAAATTGTTGACAAAATTGATATAATATGGTAAAATCTCTGAAGTGGAGAGCTATCCTAATTGGTAAGGAATCGGTCTTGAAAACCGACGCCGTAAGGCTTTAGAGTTCGAGTCTCTAGTTCTCCGCCAGTGGTGAAATGGCAGAGCTGGCCGAATGCGCTCCCCTGCTAAGGGAGTGTACCAGCTAAAACTGGTACCGAGAGTTCAAATCTCTCTTTCACCGCCATTTTGATATCAAGGGTAGTGATACTACCTTTTTTTATTATAAGTACTCGTAGCTCAATTGGATAGAGCACTTGACTACGGATCAGGGTGTTGGGGGTTCGATTCCTCTCGAGTACGCCATTTTTAGATATCAAAGGTTGTAGAAATGCAACCTTTTTTATTTATTCTTAGGTATTTTTAATATTGCAAAAGCAATTTAAATAACAAAATTTTTAAGGAGGGAAAATGAAAAAGATTATTAAAAAGTTTTTAGGTTTTGCTATGTTCTCACTTACTTTTATCACAGCAAGTGCTGAGGAGTTTAAAGGACAGATAATGTTTAATGGATCATCATCATTAGCTCCAGTTATTTCAAAAATATCTACAGATTTTATAGAGGGATATGTAACTTGGGATGAGGTAAATCCAGAATTTCCTAAAAAAAATATAGCTATATATGTGTCTGCTGGTGGTTCTGGAGCAGGAGTTAAAAGTGTAATAGAGGGTGTAAGTGATTTTGGTATGGTTGCTAGACTTGTAAAGGATAGCGAAAAAGCTAAAATAAAAGATTACAAAGAATTTGTTGTAGCATCAGATGCTCTTACAATTTCAGTTAACAGAGAAAACCCTATATTAAAATATCAAAAAGATATATCTAGTGAAACTCTTAAAAAAATATTCTCTGGAGAATATAAATATTGGAGTGATGTAGACTCAAGACTTGATAAAAAAGAAATTGTTGTAGTTACTAGAGATTTTGGTGGAGGAGCTCATGAGGTTTTCCAAAAATCTGTAATGGGAAAAACAGATGTTAAAGCCGATGCTATTCAAGCACCATCAATGGGAGCTTTAGCAACTAAAATAGTTGAAAATAAATATGCTATTGGTTATGCTTCATTTGGAATGTATAATCAAAATAAAGATAAAATAGAAGCTTTTGCAGTTGATGGAGTAGAACCAACTGTTGAAAATATTTTATCTAATGCTTATAAAATTCAAAGACCTCTTTTATTTATGAAGAGTGGAGAATTAACACCACAAGAAAAAGCTTTTGTTGATTATGTATTCTCAGAAAAAGGAATGGAAGCAGTAAGTAAAAGTGGATATATTCCAGTTAAATAGTTAGATAATTTTTTAGGGCTGAGTTATCAGCCCTTTTTTAAGATAAGGTGATTATTTTTGGATTGGAAAAAATTAGATAAATTTTTTGAATGTTTTACAAAGGGAGTTACTTTTTTTTCATTTTTTATTTTGAGTTTTATAATAATCTTTATAGTAAAAGAGAGTTTGTCACTTTTTAAAGAGATTGGAGTTATTGATTTTATTTTTGGAAAAAGATGGTATCCTTCATCATATAGCAATCCAGCTATGGGAATATTTAATATAATTTTAGCAACAATTTATATTTCAATCTTAAGTATAGTGATTGCTTTTCCAGTAGGTTTAGGTTGCAGTATATTTTTGTCTTGTGTGCTCAAAGAAAAAACAAAAAATATTTTAAAGCCCTATATAGATATTTTAGCAGGAATACCGTCAGTTATTTATGGATTTTTGGGACTTATTATAGTTGTTAAATTTTTTGAAATATTGGGACGTCCTTCTGGAGAAAGTGTTTTATCAGGAGGAATAGTTTTGAGTATAATGGTTTTACCTTTTATGATAGATGTTTGTCAAGAAACTATGACAAGAATAAGAAAAAAATATGAAAATTCGTCAAAAAGTTTGGGGATTTCAAGATGGTATATGATAAGTGAATTGATAGTCCCTGCATCTAAAAAAGCGATGATTGTAAGTATAATTTTAGGGCTTGGTCGTGCTTTAGGCGAAACTATGGCTGTTATGATGGTGATAGGAAATGCTCCAATATTTCCAAAACTTTTTGGTAAGGCTCAGACAATTTCATCTCTTATAGCTCTTGAAATGGGAATGGCTGAGGTAGGAAGTGTTCATTACAGTGGTTTATTTGCATCAGGTCTTTGTCTTATGATAATGATACTTTTAATAAATTTTTCAGTGGAGTTTATTAAAAATAGATATTTAGGTGATGAAGTATGAGAAAAAAAGAGACATTTTATAGAGGTTTAACTTATATAAGCGGAGCTTTAGTATTTTTTCTTGTTGGATTTTTATTTTTATATATTTTTTTCAAAGGTTACAAAGTTATAAATCTAAATTTTTTATTAGATGTTCCTCAAGGAATGGTTTTAGGACAAGAGGGTGGAATTGCCCCTGCAATAATAGGAAGTTTTTTATCAACTTTTATAGCTTGTGGAGTAGCTGGATTTTTTGGAATTTTTACAAGTATATATCTGGTTTTTTATGAAAAAAATCAAAAGAAAATAAAAATTATTCAAAGTATTATAAAATGTATTGGAGGAATTCCATCAATAGTTTTTGGATTATTTGGTTATACTCTTTTTACTATTTATTTTGGATTTGGGAAATCTATTATTTCTGGAGGCTTAACTTTGGGAGTAATGATATTTCCAGTTGTGGAGATAAGAATTGAAAAATCTCTAAGGGAGATAGATGAAAATATTTTAAAGGCATCTTATTCAATGGGAGTTTCAAAATTTTATACAATTTATAAAATAGGAATCCCATATTGTCTGAAAGAGATAATGGCAAGCATTCTACTTGGATATAATTATGCTATTGGGGCAACGGCTCCTATAATGTTTTGTATGGCTGTTATAAATTCTCCAATAGCTTTTGATATAAAAAAACCTGCAATGTCCTTGTCATATCATCTTTATACTCTTATGACCCAAGGAATTTCTATGAAGATGGCATATGGAACAGCTTTTATTTTATTAGCTTTGATTGTAGTAGTAACAATAATATTTCAAATTTTATTAAGGAAGAGAGATGAATAAAATGGATAAAATTTTGGAAGTGAAAAATTTTTCAGTAAGTTATGATGATAAAAAAATTCTTAAAAATATTAATATGTATATAGATAGAAATAAAATAACTGCAATAATAGGTCCAAGTGGTTGTGGAAAATCAACTTTTTTAAAGAGTTTGAATCTGATGATAACCGAAGAAAAAGGAGCTAAAACTTTTGGAGATATATTTTTTGAGGGAAAAAATATAAAAGATTTTGAAGTTGAAAATTTAAGAAAAAATATTGGGTTAGTTTTTCAAACTCCTACACCATTTCCATTTTCTATTTATAAAAATATGACTTATGCTCCTATATATTATGGAATAAAAAATAAAAATCAATTGGATAATTTGGTAAAAGAAAAACTAAAACTTGCTGGACTTTATGATGAAATAAAAGATGAAATAAATAAATCAGCTCTCTCATTAAGCGGAGGACAACAACAAAGACTTTGTATAGCAAGGGAACTTACAGTTGAACCAGAAGTTTTACTTTTAGATGAGCCTTGTTCAGCTCTCGATATTCAAAATACAATAAAGATTGAAGAGATGCTAAAGAATTTATCTAAAAACTATACTATTATAATAGTAACTCACAATCTAGCACAAGCCAAAAGAATAGCAGATAAGACAGCTTTTTTCTTTGATGGAGAGTTGGTAGAATATGAAGATACAGAAAAAATATTTTCAAATCCTAGAGATGAAAAAACTAAAAAATATATAAATGGAATATTTGGATAAAATAAAAGTTGCTGTGATTATTGAAATGAAATAATCGTAGCAATTTTTTATTTACTTAGATTTTACAGAATATAAATAATAAATTAACATCTGTTTTATATAATTTGCTCGAAAGTAAAAGTTTAAGGAGGAGATTTATGATAAGCAGAAAAAAAATAATGTTAATGGCAATGTCATTAATGGCAGTTTCAAGTTTTGCACAAGCAAAATATGTATTTTACTTTATAGGTGACGGAATGGGAGCTGGTCAAAGACAAATTTCAGAAGAGTACAAGAAAAATGTTTTGAAAAAAGATGGAAAACTTTTATTAAACTCTTTACCAGCAACAGCAATAACAACAACATACTCAGCAGATACATTAATCACAGACTCAGCAGCAGCAGGTACAGCTTTAGCAACAGGACATAAAACAAACAACGGATATATTGCAAAAGATACAAAAGGAAATAATTTAAAAACTTTACTTGAAATAGCTCAAGATAAAGGAATGTCAACAGGGCTTGTAACAACTACAAGAATAACTCACGCAACTCCAGCTGTTTTTGCATCTCATAATATAGACAGAGATGATGAAAATGGAATAGCAGAAGATTATGTAAAAAGTAACGTAGATTATTTTGCTGGTGGAGGATATAGACACTTTGCAGCTAAAGGTGGAGAACTTTCTAGTAAAAGAAAAGATGGAAGAGATTTAATAAAAGAATTTCAAGATAAAGGATATAAAACTTTTATAGGAGAAAAATCAACACAAGATTTTGAAAAATGGGCTCCAAAAGCTGGAGAAAAAGCTTTTGCAGCATTTAAAGCATCTCATATGCCATACACAGTAGATGATATTCAAGAAACTTTACCTACTTTAAAAGAAATGACAGCAAAAGGAATTGATTTATTATCTCAAGATAAAGATGGATTCTTTATGATGGTAGAGGGAGGAAGAATAGACCACGCATCTCATGCTCAAGACGCTGTTGGAACTATTTATGATACATTAGCTTTTGATGATGCTATAAAAACAGCTTATGAATTTTATGAAAAACACCCTCAAGATACATTAATAGTAGTAGCAGCTGACCATGAAACAGGTGGAATGGGACTTGGATTTGGAAATAACTATTTCTTAAAATTAGATGAATTAAAAAATGTAAAAGTTTCTATCGAAGATACTCTTCAAAAAGCATATACTGGAAACAGAGATGAATACTTTAAATATATAGCTGAAAATATGGGACTTACAACTTTAACTTCTGATGAAAAACAAAAAATAGAACAAGCAATGGATTTAGAAGATAAAGACAAAGATGCAAGTAAAAACTTTGGTGGATATAGCCCAACTTCTATAGCAGTGGCTCATATAATTTCTGAAAGAGCTGGAATGCAATGGACATCTTATGCTCATACAGCAGTTCAAGTACCTTTAGCAACTATTGGAGAGGGAGCAGACAAATTTGTAGGATTTAAAGATAATACAGAAGTTGCAAAACTTATTGCTGAAAGTATGGGAGCAAAAATAAAATAGATATTTTATAGGATTTAGGAGAAAAATTTTGAAAAAGATAGTAATAATCCTCATAACTATCTTCCTTGCCCTTTTAGTTTGCCATGCAGAATTAAAAGGGCATATTTTTAATAAAGAAGTTATAGGAAAAGTTTTGAGTGTAGATAATGAAAATACAATAGTACAAGGAATATCAAAAATAGGAAGTCAAAGAATAGAAGTTAAAATTTTGACTGGAGAGCAAAAAGGAAAAGTTTTAGAGAGAAATAATCTTTTAAGTGGAAGTATGGAGTATGATGAATTTTATGAAACTGGGGATAAAGTTCTTATGACAACTTTTGAAGATGATGGAAAATTAGTTGGAAAAGTTTTATCACTTTTAAGATTGGATAAAATAATAATTCTGGGATTTATTTTTATTTCACTTTTGCTTGTTTATGCTAGAAGTATAGGACTAAAATCACTTTTATCATTTATTGGAAGTGTTGCAATAATTTGGAATTTTCTTATACCAGCTCTAAAAAATGGAGAAAATGTATTTTTAATCACTGTGGCGACTTTGATATTTTTATCGGGATTAATAATATTTTTGGTAGCTGGATTTACTAAAAAAGGTTTCACAGCTTTTCTCGGGACAATGTCGGGACTTTTTGTAACAGCTCTTTTGACTTTTTTATTCGGTGGAACTTTTAAAATAGATGGAATGAATCAGCCCTTTGCTCAGAGTGTTTTGTTTGCAAGTTCAATGAGAATAAATATTTTAGATATTTTCTACTCAGCTATTGTCATAGGAGCAAGTGGGGCAGCGATGGATATTGCAATGGATATGGCAGCTACAATAGAGGAACTGAAATATCATAATCTAACATTAACTAGAAGACAACTTATAAAATCTGGTTTTAATGTTGGAAGATCAGTTATAGGAACAATGACAACAACTTTACTTCTTGCATATTCTGGTGGATTTTTAACTTTGATGATTTTATTTTTGGAAAGAGATACAACATTACTTCAGATACTTAATATGAAAATAGTTACTTCTGAAATTATAAAAATAATAATTGGTAGTATTGGACTTACAGTTGTGGCACCAATGACAACTTATATAGGTTCTTATATATACTCTTTAAATTAAAAATAAGGTAGCGACCACTACCTTATTTTTTTATATATTATTTTCCAAAAGTACAATTTGGATAGTGACAAACTTCACAACTTTGACAAAGTCCACCAGTAGCATATCTCATAATATCAGCTTTTGTTAATCTTTCTCCAGTCATAACTCTTCCAAGAACTAAATCAAAAACAGTTTTTTTAGCAAACATTACACAACCTGGAAGTCCCATCATTGGAATATCTCCAAGATATGATAAAAGAAACATTGAACCAGGTAAAACTGGAGCTCCGTAACTTATAAGTTCTCCACCAAGTTCAATAATAGATGTAGGAGTCATATCATCAGGGTCAACAGACATTCCTCCTGTAAAAATAATCATAGTGGCTCCCTTATCTAAAAACTCTCTTGCTTTTTCTTTTATAACTTCTTTATCGTCTGGACAAAGAGCTTGTCCAATTATTTCTGGGTTATATGGTTTAAGTTTTTCTAAAATGACAGGACCAAATTTATCTTCGATTCTTCCATAAAAAACTTCATTTCCAGTAGTAATAATTCCCACTTTATATTTTTTATATGGTCTGATATTTAGAATAGGCTCTTTTATTAAATTCTTTGCTTTATCCATTTTTTCTTTTTCAATAACTAAAGGAATAATTCTAGCTCCTCCAACAAGCTCTCCTTTTTTTACAGGAATATTATTAGGAAGAGTGGCAAAAGAAATTTCTCCAAGCATATTTAGTTCAAAAAGTTTTTCGCTATTAACTTTTAAAACTCCATCAATAGAAGAATTAAAATTTATTTTTCCCTCTTTTACTTCATCGCCTAAAGAAATATTTTCTCCTTGTCCAAGTTTTCCAAGAATCATTGCTCCCTCATTTTCGTGGATCTTATCTTCTCCAAGTTCAAATACAAAAATATGGTCTTTTCCAAGTCTTAAAAGATGAGGAATATCTTCTTCAGTAATTATATGTCCTTTTTTAAAAGCTCTTCCCTTAAACTCTCCAGGAATAATTTCTGTTATATCGTGTTGTAAAACATGGCCAACTGCCTCAGTTGTTTTTATTTTTTTCATCATCTATTTTTTCCCTCCTTTGAGAATAAATAATTATATAATACCATAACTAAAAAACTAACTACTAAAATTACACCTAAGAAAAAATTAGCAGTTTGAGAATCTCCACTTTCAACAGCTGAGTATATTGCCATTGAAATTGTTTGAGTTTTTCCGGGAATATTACCAACAAGCATTAGTGTTGCTCCAAACTCTCCCATAGCTCTTCCAAAAGATAAAACCATTCCTGCTAAAATATTTCTTTTTATAAGAGGAATAGTTATTTTTTTTAAAATTTGAAAATCAGTAGCTCCTAATTGTTTTGCTACTTCACTATAAATTGGGTCTAGGGAAGATATTCCAGTTTTTACACTATTATACATAAGTGGAAGAGAAACGATAGAAGTTGTGATTATTCCAGCCCACCAAGAAAAAATAATAGTGATATTGAAATTTTTATATAAGAAACTTCCAATTACTCCATTTTTTCCAAGAATCAGAATTAAAATATATCCAAGAACTGTTGGGGAGATAAAAAGAGAGATATTAATAAACATCTCTACAATATTTTTTATTTTTTCACTGGTTTTATTTAAGAAATAAACCAATAAAATTGAAATAAAAGTAACTACAATAACTGAAATAATTGAAATTTTTAGTGTTAGTGCTATAATGCCTAAATTTAAAGAGTTCATAATTATTTACCAATCATTTCAAAATTATATTTTTCATAATAATCTTTAGCTTTTGAAGATTTTAAAAATTCATAAAACTTAACAACCTCTTTAGAATTTTTATCTTTTATTATTCCATAACTATAAATTATTGGTTTGTGTAAATCTTCTGGAATAATATAGGAGATTATTGAATTTTTCATAAGTTTAGCATCAGTTTTATAGATAAAAGCATAATCTATCTCACCAATTTCAACATATTGCATAGCACTTCTTACATCTTTTGAAAAAATAATATTGGATTTTATCTCATTCCAAAGATTAGAATTTTCTAAAATTTGTTTAGCATATCTACCGGCAGGAACAGTTTCAGGAGTTCCAATAGCGATTTTATGTTTTAAAATTTTTGAAAGATCATCAATTTTTTCTTTTCCAGCAATAACCATTCTATTTTTTAAAATATCTTGATGATTATTTTCTTCAATCAATCCTTTTTTATTTAAATCGTCTAAATCAGATTTTGATGCAAAGAAAACTATATCCACAGGAGCTCCACCAATAATTTGATTTTTTAAAGCTCCAGAACCACCAAGATTAATATTTATTTTAATATTTTTATTTTCTTTTTGAAATTCTGAAGATAATTTATATATGACTTCTTTAAGACTTGCAGCAGCACTTATAGTGATCTCTTTTTCCTTTTCTTTGCCACAACCGATAAGTAAAATTGTTAAACTAACTAATAAAATTTTAAAAATATTTTTCATAAAATACCTCCATCAAATGAATGAGCCTTCTACTGATTCTAACAAATTTATCAGAATATATCAAGGGTATTTAATTGAAAAAAAGCTAAAAAAATATTATAATTTATTGAAAGAAAAATAACGAGGTGAAAAATGTTTAGAGTGGCTATAATTTGTATGAGTGATAAAGGTTCAAAAGGTGAAAGAGAGGATATTTCAACAAAAGTTATAGAAGAAATAGTAATAAAAAATGGCTATGAAGTTGTAAAAAAAATTCTTATCCCAGATGAATATGAAGAAATTCAAAAAAATTTAATAGAAATCTGTGATAACAATCAAGCAGACTTAATAATTACAACTGGAGGAACAGGATTTGCAAAAAGAGATATAACTCCAGAGGCAACTGAGTCAGTAATTGAAAGAAAAGTTCCGGGAATTTCTGAGGCAATAAGAAATTATTCCATGACAATTACAAAAAGAGCTATGCTATCAAGGGGAGTTTCAGGAATAAGAAAAGAAACTTTAATAATAAATCTTCCGGGAAGTCCAAAAGCTGTAAGAGAATCTTTAGAATATATTATCACTGAACTTTGGCACGGATTGGAGATTTTAACAGGCAAGGCTTTTGATTGTGCTAGAAAGTAAAATGTGATATAATAATATGAATGAAAATAATTTTATAAGGAAGTAAAATGGAAGATTATATATTAAATGTTTTATCAAAATTTAGTTATCTTGGGATATTTTTCTTAATATTTATAGAAAATGTATTTCCACCAATTCCATCAGAACTTATTTTAGTTTTTGGAGGATTTATTTCAAAAAGTTTGAATTTGAATTTTTTATTATTGGTAATTTTTGCAACTTTAGGATCTAGTACAGGGGCAATAATTCTATACTATGCTGGGAAAAAAATTCCTCTTGAAAAAATGGAGAGTTTTCTTGAGAAAAAATGGGTAAAAAGACTTGGATTTAAACCAGGAGATATAAAGAAAAGTTTGAAATATTTTGAGAAATATAGTACCTTTGCAGTATTTTTTGGAAGATGTATTCCTGTTGTCAGAAGTCTTATCTCTATTCCTGCAGGAATGCAAAATATGAGTTTAAGAAAATTTTTAATCTATACAACAATTGGAAGTGGAATTTGGAATACCCTTTTAATATATATAGGTAGGGTTACTCAAGATAAATGGAAAGAGGGACTTTTAATTTTAGAAAGATATTCAAATAGAATTTTAGGTTTAATAATTTTGGCTTTTGTTATAAAATTTTTAGTAAAGAGATTTTTGAAAAAAAGAAAAAAATCAGAAGAGGGAAAAGATGAATGATCAGTTTGGAAGAGAGATAAACTATCTTAGAATTTCTTTAACAGATAATTGTAATTTAAGATGTATTTATTGTACTCCAAATCTGATTCATAAAAATAATATTCTTTCTTTTGAAGATATTTCAAAAATTATTGGAGTGGCAAAAGAATTAGGAATAAAAAAAATAAGGTTAACAGGTGGCGAGCCTCTCCTTAGAAATGATTTGAATAAAATTATTTCAAAAATAAAAGATACTGGAATAAATGAAATATATCTTACAACAAATGGAATTTTATTGGAAGAAAAAATTGAAGAACTAAAAGAGGTTGGACTTTGTGGAGTTAATATAAGTCTTGATACATTAGATGGAGAAATTTTTAGGAAAATAACTAGAGGTGGAGATATCCAAAAAGTTTTGAGAGGAATAGAAAAATCTTTAGAGCTTGGATTAAAAGTTAAAATAAATTCTGTAATAATAAAAGGAATAAATGAAAAATTTGAAGATTTAGTAAGATTAACAGAAAATAAAAATATTGATGTAAGATTTATTGAGCTTATGCCAATAGGTGAGGGAAAAAATTATCAAGGGATAGACAATCAAGAAATTTTGGAAAGTTTAAAAAAATCTTTTGAAATAAATGAAGAAAATTTTGAAATAAATGGTGTAACGAGATATTTCAGAATAAAAAATTTTAAGGGAAGAGTTGGATTTATAAGTCCTATTCATAACTGTTTCTGTGAAACTTGCAATAAAATAAGAATTACATCTTCTGGTGAAATAAAAAGATGTCTAAACGAAAAAGGAAGATTTAATATAAAAAATGTTGATGAAATTGAAATAAAAGAAATATTGAAAAATGAAATAATGAGTAAACCAGAAAAACATCTTTTTGGTGAGAGAAAAGATGATAAAGAAGAAAAAAATATGAATGAGATTGGTGGATAAAATGGGAATAATAAAAGCAGTTTGTATTAGTGAAAAAAGAGGAACTGATAAAAAAAATATACATAAATGTGAAGTGATTAAAGGTTTTGGTCTAAAAAATGATGCTCACGGAGGAGATTGGCATAGACAAGTAAGCCTTATATCTTTTGAAAAAATTGAGGAGTTTAAAAAAAGAGGTGGAGATGTTGTTGATGGCTCTTTTGGAGAAAATCTTATTGTTACAGAGATAGAACTTACAACACTTCCAATAGGAACAAAATTAAAAATAAATGATGTTGTTTTGGAAGTTACACAGATTGGAAAAGAGTGTCACTCTCATTGTGAAATATTTAAAAAAGTGGGAGATTGTATAATGCCAAGAGAGGGAATTTTTGCAAGAGTTTTAGTTGGTGGATTTATAGAAGAGGGAGATATAATTCAAGTAGTAGAATAATGGAGGAAAAATGGAATTTTCACATTTTAATAAAGACGGAAAAGCATATATGGTAGATGTCAGTGAAAAAAATAAAACTAAGAGAGAGGCAAAGGCTTTTGGAAAGATAAAAGTTTCAAAAGAGGTTATTGAAAAATTAACTAATCATCAGATGAAAAAAGGGGAAGTTTTAGGGGTAGCAAGAGTTGCAGGAATAATGGGAATGAAAAAAACAAGTGATATTATTCCAATGTGTCACCCTATTTTTATGAGTGGTTGTGAAATAAATTTTGAAATAAAAGAAGAGTTAGGAGAGATACATATTTATTCTACAGCAAAAACTGTTGGAGAAACAGGAATAGAGATGGAGGCTTTGACAGGAGTAACTACAGCGGCTCTTACAATTTATGATATGTGTAAAAGTGTAGATAAAAGAATGGTTATTTCTGATATTCATCTTTTAACAAAAACTGGTGGAAAAAGTGGAGATTTTAAATTTTAATAAAGTTAGAATATTATGAAAGTAAAAAATAAAAATATGATATTAAAAAATTACATAAATTAGATTACTCAAAGTTTTAATATTATCATATTATTATAAATTAAGGGGGAAAATTTATATGATAGGAATATTAAAAAATGCGATAGAAGATATAAGATTAAAAGAAGAAAATTGTTTAATAGTTTTAAAAGGATTTGACAAAGAAATATTTGGAGAATTAACTAAAGAAATAACTCCTGCATTTTTTGAAGAAATTTATTCTTTAAAAGAATTGTTAGAAAATAAAAAAAAGTTGCAAAAAAAACTAATAATTTTAGAAGAGGGTATTTATATATCTCGTTATGAAGAAATACTAATAGCTAAAAATAATTTGAATTTGTATGAAGGAAAAATTTATATTTTAGAAAATAATCTTTTTTCTTATTATTTATATGATTTTGAAGATAAAGATGAAATTTCAGAGTATATTAAAATAAGGAATAATGAAATTATTTTAAAAGATGAAAAAATAAAATATGATTACTTTTATTCAGATTTGATTTTGAGTAACGATAAAATTTATGTAAAGTATAAAAATATAGAAGAAAATCAAGATATGGAAGACATAGAAATAGAAAATATAAAAGTTTTTTCTTATCAAAAATATATTCCTTTAGAAAAAGAAATAAAAAATTTAACTGAAAATATAGAAGTATATAAATATTCATCTATTGGTCCAGTAAAAAATGAAGAATTAAAATATGATGTATTAAATCAAAAAATAAAAAATAGCATTAACATAGTAATAGATAAAGAAGTTATAAAAAGTAATAAATTTCAATATGATTTAGGAAGTTTAAAGTATATTTGTGACTTATGTTTTATAAAAATAAATTTTTATTCTAAAATTAAAGAGTTTAAAAATTATTATAGGAAAGAAGTTTTGAAGCTTTTGTCTAGATATTGGAAAAGTAATGAGTTTAGAAATCTAAAATTTTATACTAATCCTGATATTTCATTTGATAAGTCTTTAATATCTCAAGGAGATATAATAGAGGAAGTGATTCAAGAAGTAGAAAACTCAAAATCAATGAAAGATTTTAGTAATATTTTTATAACAGCTTCAACAGGTTCAGGAAAATCAATATTTTTCCAAATACCTGCTTTATATTTAGAAGAAAAATATAATTTAGTTACAATTATAATTTCTCCTCTAAAGGCATTAATGAAAGACCAAATAGAAAGTTTAAAAGAAAAAGGAATAAAAAGTGCTTGTTATCTAAATTCTGATTTATCTTTTATAGAAAGAAATGCTCGTATAGAAGAAATTAAAAGAGGAGAAAAATCTATAATTTATTTATCTCCTGAACTATTACAAATAAATTCTGATATTGCTACGATAATAGGGGAAAGAGAAATAGGACTTATAGTAATAGATGAAGCACATACAGTAAGTACATGGGGAAAAAATTTTAGAATAGACTATTTACTGATTGGGAATTATGTAGAAAAAATAATTCAACAAAAAAAATATAAGTTTCCAATTTTATCTTTAACAGCAACAGCTATTTATGGTGGAGATAATGATACTGTTCACGAAATATTAAATTCTTTAAAATTAGACTCTAATATTATTCATATAGGAGAAGTTAGAAAAGATAATATTTTATTTGATATAAAGGATTTTAAACCAGAAGAAGGTTCTTATAATTTTTTAAAAGAAGAAAAAGTAAGAGAACGTATAAAGGAAAAAATAGCAAAAAATAAAAAAGTGATATGATACCCATAAAGGACACATATATATTATCAACAAATTAAAAAATATAAGAAAGTTGGTAATGTATGTCTAAT
>NZ_JADYTX010000002.1 GCF_021531475.1 Fusobacterium perfoetens
TAGAAGTCCAATAGAATATAGGAAATTTAAAGAAAAAAATGTTGATAATTAAATTGAGTACTTGACAGGGTACAGATCAGATTTAAAATATAAATCTAATGAACTTGGAAATTATATAGATATTACTCATAAATATAGTACTAAGAAAAAAAGAGTTATAATGGATACTATTCCAACTTATAGAGCTGATGTTTACTATAACGGAAAAGATTATAAATTTATAAGTGTAAGATATACAATGCTTAAAGACAAAGGACAATATTTTGAAATAGATAATAATAGATATGAGTATGAAAAAATAAAAAAAGAGATAGATGATAAGTATCAATTTATTTTCTCTATATTTAGTGGGGATATAATAGAAGTTCAAAAAAAAGATGGAACAATTGAAAAAGTAAAATTTAAAGGTGTCAATGATGATGAAGCTAAGAAATTTGAGATTGATTTTATAGATAAAAATAATGGTGGAATTATCGAAAATTTAAGAAAATTAAAAGAAATATTAAAGAATGATAAGGAGATTTATATCGAAAAAAACTTAAATGAATTGTTTAATAAAGAGTTTGAGCATAAAGAAGCTGTAGAATTTTTAGAAAAATTTCCAACAAGTTCTAAACAAAAATTTTTAACAATAGGAAAAGATGTAGTTAAATTTGAAAAAATATATATTAATGTACTTGGAAAAGAATATATTTCACAAGAAAAATTTGAAAATATTATAAAAAAATAATTGAAAAGAATAAATAAAAATGATATAATTGAGGGGACAAAGGACGCTTTGTCTTCATACTTAAGTTTTACAAGACCTACTAAAATAAGGTCTTGTACCGGAATCGTCCCTCTTTGAGGGACTTTTTCTTTTTTTGAAAAAAAGGAGAAAAATGAGTTGGAGAACAATCTATATAAGAGAAAGTGAAAGATTATGTTTATACTTAGATAGTTTGATGATAATAAAAGATGGAGAAGAATATAAAATTCCTTTAAGAGATATTGGAAGTATTATTTTAGAGGATAATAGGACTTCAGTTACTGTAAAATTGATGAATAAAATAATAGAATATAATATTTTATTAATTTTTTGTGATGATAAATATAATCCTAAAACAATGGTTTATCCATTGGGAGGGTATTTTAGACAATCCAAAGTAGTTGAAGAACAAATAAATTGGGATATAAATTTAAAAAAAGTATTATGGAAAGAGATAGTAAAAATTAAATTAGAAAATCAAAAGGAAATTTTAAAAAAATTAAATAAAAATAAAGAAGTTATTAAGCTTATAGAAAAATATCAATCAGAGGTAGTGGAAGATGATATTGAAAATAGAGAAGGACTAGGAGCAAAAATATATTTTAGAGAATTATTCGAAGAAGAATTTATAAGAGGAAAAAATGATGTAGTTAATAGTGCGTTAAATTATGGATATACTATTTTTAATAGTAAAATTTCTAGAATAATAGCTAGTAAGGGACTATTACCTTATTTAGGAATACATCATAAAAATGAGTATAATCAATTTAATTTATCAAGTGATATTATAGAGGTTTTTCGACCAATAGTAGATTATTATATTTATCTTAATATAAAAGATGCTGAATATTTTTCAAGAGAAGATAGAATAGAATTAATAAATCTTTTAAATGCCAAATTAGAGTACAATTCTTATATGGAAACAACCTATAATGTAATGGAAAAATATATAGAGTATATTATAGATTTTTTTAAAACTGAAAGATTAGAAGTAAATAAAATACCTGTGTTAAAAAGAATAAATTTTTATGAGTTATAAATATATGCGACTTTTGATAATGTTCGATCTTCCGATGGATACTAATATGGAAAAAAGAGAATATAGGGAATTTCGACATTTTTTGATAGAAAATGGTTTTTTGATGCTTCAATATTCAGTTTATTGTAGAATTTGTACAAATCAAACAATGGCAGATAACTATATGAAAAAGATTGAAAAATTTCTTCCTAGTGATGGAAGTGTTAGAGGATTGATAATAACAGAAAAGCAATATGAAAAAATGAAAATATTTTTAGGACAAAAAAGCAAACAAGAAAGAATAATTACTGATAAAAAAATAATAATATTTTAAGGGGGAAGTATGATAGAAATAAAAAATTTTAGAAATATATCTTCTCTAATTATGAAAAATAGAAATTATACAGTAATTACTGGAGATGATGAGATACTTTTAAAAGATATATGTGATAGTATCTATTTTTATTATAATGATAAAAAATTAGGGAAAAAAGATAAAATAAATGATTTGAAATTAGAAATAGTAAATTATTTCTCAAAAGTAAAGGAAAAAGTTTCTTCTAAACAATGTATATATTTTTTTCAAGAAAAAATAGAAGAAGAATTTGATTTAGGTAGTAAAACTGTTCTTTATTCAAGATTTAATAATCTTTTTAAAGAAAAATTGCCAACAGAACCAATATTGATTACTATAAATTCTTTGATAGAAGATTTAGAAATAGATAAATTTACATTGGATATAGTTTCAGAAATCTCAAAATATAGTGATTATCAATTAAAATTTTCTTTTGACAAATTAACTTCTAGTGATTTAATAAAAAAAATAAAAATATCTGTATTAAAAGATGAAAATGATATAGAAATAAATAATTTAACTTCTTTTGAAAAACTAAAAATAACTTTGGGAATATTAGATGAAGAAACTATAAAGGATAAAATATATATTTTTCTTTTTCCCGAAAAAAATATTTCTATAAAAGAATTAAAAGAGCTAAAAAAATTTTTATTAGAACTGTCAAAAAATAATAAAATTATTATTGCTACCTTTTCAAAATATTTATTTGAATTTTCTAGTTTAGATAACTTAAATATTTATCAAAATAAAGAACTTAAAAATCTATTTTTTGAAGAAGAACTAATAAAAATATTTGAAGAAAACTATCCTGTATTGGAAACAAAAGAAAATATATCTCAAAAATTAAAATCTGTTTTAAATATTTATTTAGGAGAATTTTTCTATAAAAACAAAATTACAAATAAATTTTCTTTAGAAGAAGAAAATCTTTATATAAATGATTATGAACACATTTTTTTATTATTATTCTATCTAAAATTATCAAAAATAAACTATCAAAAAGATATTGAGTATAATCATAAATCTCCATTTTCTAGTTATATAGAAGAAAAACTTTAAAAAATAGATAAATTATGTTATAATCAATTTGAGGTTTTAGTACCTTGTAAAATTTAAGTATGAAAAAATATTTGGTTATGATAGAAATAAACTATTTATGTTTTAGTACCTTGTAAAATTTAAGTATGAAAAAATTTTCTGAAGAAGTAGGCAGTAAAAATAGGTTTTAGTACCTTGTAAAATTTAAGTATGAAAAAATCATTCATGCCGCCCCGTGATTTCATGGCACGTTTTAGTACCTTGTAAAATTTAAGTATGAAAAAATAGATAGAAGATTTGAGCAAATACTTTCTTTGTTTTAGTACCTTGTAAAATTTAAGTATGAAAAAATTATTGTAATATATTAAATTGTTGCATAAGTGTTTTAGTACCTTGTAAAATTTAAGTATGAAAAAATTTTAGGAATTAATACTGCTCCCTCTGTAGTGTTTTAGTACCTTGTAAAATTTAAGTATGAAAAAATAAAAATGAAAAAAATAAAATCAGTCGATTTGTTTTAGTACCTTGTAAAATTTAAGTATGAAAAAATATGTTTTATATACTGCCATTGTCGTTCCTCGTTTTAGTACCTTGTAAAATTTAAGTATGAAAAAATTTTTCTTACTGCTGAAATATGTAGAAAAATGTTTTAGTACCTTGTAAAATTTAAGTATGAAAAATTATAAGTATTTTAGATTATTATAACATTTTGTTTTAGTACCTTGTAAAATTTAAGTATGAAAAAATCAATATGGAGAAAACGGGTATCAATTTATAGTTTTAGTACCTTGTAAAATTTAAGTATGAAAAAATCACGTTTTAAGACGTTCTAATACTTCAATGGTTTTAGTACCTTGTAAAATTTAAGTATGAAAAAATTATTTCAAACAAGGAGCAATCAAAAGATACGTTTTAGTACCTTGTAAAATTTAAGTATGAAAAAATGGTTAAGTGATAATTTAATAGTAGAACTTAGTTTTAGTACCTTGTAAAATTTAAGTATGAAAAAATCTATTCTCACGGGGGCATATACAAATTAAGTTTTAGTACCTTGTAAAATTTAAGTATGAAAAAATTACTAAAGATAGCAAATGAAAAGCTAGATTGTTTTAGTACCTTGTAAAATTTAAGTATGAAAAAATTAATTCTGTGTTCAGTAGTTCGTAAGTTCCGTTTTAGTACCTTGTAAAATTTAAGTATGAAAAAATAATGATCTCTTTAGATTCTCTTCAAGCCATGTTTTAGTACCTTGTAAAATTTAAGTATGAAAAAATAAAAATTGTATTGTGAGTATATGGGATAAGTTTTAGTACCTTGTAAAATTTAAGTATGAAAAAATATCTGCCCTTGTAAATATTTCTTCGTCTGAGTTTTAGTACCTTGTAAAATTTAAGTATGAAAAAATTTAATTTTGTTGTTTTAGAGGATATATTTTTGTTTTAGTACCTTGTAAAATTTAAGTATGAAAAAATATAAGGGGGTATAAAAATATGTTGCTAGATGTTTTAGTACCTTGTAAAATTTAAGTATGAAAAAATTCCCATAATGATTTTAATTTATTATTGTCTGTTTTAGTACCTTGTAAAATTTAAGTATGAAAAAATAATTAATGCACGAAGTAACAAATATTTATAGTTTTAGTACCTTGTAAAATTTAAGTATGAAAAAATATTTAACTACTGGAGAGATTATATTCACAAGTTTTAGTACCTTGTAAAATTTAAGTATGAAAAAATTCATTAATGAGTTCCAAATTAATAAAGCCCGTTTTAGTACCTTGTAAAATTTAAGTATGAAAAAATCTTTTATAATTTAATCTTATTTCTTTATCTGTTTTAGTACCTTGTAAAATTTAAGTAAAATTATATAAATAAGTTCAGTGGTTCTACCCTGAGCTTTTTTATTTCTAATTTTTTAAGAACTTTCTAAAAAAATGAAAGATATTTTTAATTATTAAATATAATAAAAAAATTCTTGAAAAAATATGTTTTTTTTGTTAGAATTAACTTCGGTAAAAAATAAAAAAGAAGAGGGGAAAGTATGAGTAAAATAAAAGTAAAATCACTAGTTTCATTGACAATACCTATTTTTTTAGAGCTTTTATTGATAACCATTGTAGGAAATATTGATACACTAATGTTAAATCATTATAGTGATAAAGCTGTTGGAGCAGTAGGAGGAATAAGCCAAGTTCTTAATATTCAAAATGTAATTTTTGGATTTATAAACCTTGCAACTTCTATTCTTTGTGCTCAGTTTATAGGTGCAAGAAATAAAAAGAAAGTTCAAGAGGTTATAACAGTATCTCTTATAGTAAATCTTTTGCTTGGACTTTTAATGGGAGCTTTATATTTTGGATTTTGGGAGCTTATATTACAAAAAATAAACCTTCCATTGGAGTTAGTAGATATAGGAAAAACATATTTTAAACTTGTTGGAGGGTTATGTGTATTCCAAGCTGTAACACTTACTTGTAGTGCAATAATGAAAAGTCACGGAAATCCAAAACCAATGCTTTATGTAAATATGGGAGTAAATATTTTAAATATTTTTGGTAATGGAATGTTTATATTTGGTTGGTTTGGAATGCCAGTTCTTGGGGCAACAGGAGTTGGAATTTCTACAGTAGTATCAAGATTTGTCGGTTGTATTGTTGGATTTTTAGTAATGAGTAAGTATTGTCATTTTAAATTTAGAAAGAAATTTTTAAAACCTTTCCCATTCCATATTGTAAAAAATATTCTTTCAATAGGTATTCCTACTGCTGGAGAAAACTTTGCTTGGAATGTGGGGCAGTTGATGATAATGGCTATGGTAAATAAAATGGGACCTACAATGATAACATCTCGTACTTATCTAATGCTTATAGCTAATTTCGTTATGACATTTTCAATATCTTTAGGACACGCCACGGCTATTCAAGTGGGGCAACTTGTAGGAGCTAGAGAAGATGATGAGGCTTATAGAAGATGTATCAATAGTTTAAAAATTTCTATTTTACTAGCAATAGTAGTTACAGGAACTGTGGTAATATTTAAAAGACAAATAATGGAAGTTTTTACAAAAGATGAGGCGATACTTGCTGCTTCTCTGGTAGTTTTTCCATTTATGTTTGTTTTAGAAGTTGGAAGAGTTTTTAATATTGTTATAATAAACTCACTTCACGCTGCTGGAGATATAAAATATCCAATGGCAGTTGGAGTAGGATTTGTATTTTTAGTAGCAGTTTTATTCTCATATATTTTAGGAATAAAATTTGAAATGGGACTTGTAGGAATTTGGATAGCCAATGCAGCTGATGAATGGTTCAGAGGTATTGCAATGTGGTTTAGATGGAAAAGTAAAAAATGGAAAAATAAAAGATTTATATAAAAAAATAAAGCTGTTGCAAAAGAAAAATGCAACAGCTTTTATAATTTAAGTTATTAGAATAATCCAGAGATTTTTCCAAATTCATCAATATCTATTGTTTCAGCAGCTGGTACTTTTGGAAGTCCTGGCATATCGATAATATCTCCAGCCATAGCAATAATAAATCCAGCTCCAGCAGCCATTTTGATTTCGTTGATTTCAACAGTAAATCCACTTGGTCTACCTAATAAGTTAGCTTTATCTGATAAAGATTTTTGAGTTTTTGACATACAGATTGGAAGTTCGTTATATCCATTTTCTTCGATGAATGTTAACATTTTCTTAGCTTTTGCAGAGAATGTAACTCCAGCTCCACCATATATTTCTTTAACTATTGTTTCAATTTTAGCTTTTGGAGAAAGAGATAAATCATATAGTGGTTTGTATTGTTCGTGGTTATTTTCAACAGCTTCAAGAACTAATTTGGCAAGTTCTTCTCCACCTTCTCCACCTTTTGCCCATACATCACAAAGAGCAACTGGAACACCTTGTTCAAGGCATCTATTTCTTATTAAATCAAATTCAGCTTCAGTGTCTGTTAAGAATCTATTCATTGCAACAACAACTGGAAGATTGTATTTTTTCATATTTTCAATATGTTTGTCTAAGTTTTCTAAACCTTTAGATAGTGCTTCTAAGTTTTCTACTCCTAAATCTTTTGCTCCACCGTGGTGTTTTAGAGCTCTAACTGTAGCAACTATTACAACGCAGTTAGGAGAAAGATTTCCTTGTCTACATTTAATATCTAAGAATTTTTCAGCTCCTAAGTCAGCAGCAAATCCAGCTTCTGTAATTGCGTAGTCACTCAATTTTAAAGCCATTTTTGTAGCGATTAAAGAGTTACATCCATGAGCTATATTTGCAAATGGTCCTCCGTGGATAAGTACTGGAGTATTTTCAAGAGTTTGAACTAAGTTTGGTTTTATAGCATCTTTTAATAATGCTGTTACAGCTCCAGTAATTTTTAAATCAGCTACTGTAAGTGGTTTTCCATTTACATCATAAGCAAAAATTATTCTAGCAATTTTTTCTTTTAAATCTTTTAAAGAATTAGCAAGACATAAAGATGCCATAATTTCTGATGCAACTGTTATTTGGAAAGAGTTTTCTCTAGGAATTCCAGAAGCAGAACCTCCAAGACCAATAACTATATTTCTCAAAGATCTGTCGTTCATATCTACAACTCTTTTCCAAGTTATTTTTGTTATATCAATATTTAATTTATTTCCAAATTTAATATGGTTGTCTATTACTGCAGAGATAAGGTTATGAGCTACACCGATAGCATGTAAATCTCCAGTGAAGTGTAAGTTGATTTCTTCCATTGGAACTACTTGAGAATATCCTCCACCTGTTGCTCCACCTTTTATTCCGAATACAGGTCCAAGTGATGGTTCTCTAAGAGCTGCCATTGAATTATATCCCATTCTGTTTAGAGCTTGTGTAAGTCCTACTGTAACAGTTGATTTTCCTTCTCCAGCTGGTGTAGGAGTGATAGCAGTTACAAGAACTAATTTTCCATCTTTTTTATCAGATAATCTGTTTAAAAGATTAAAGTCAATTTTTGCTTTGTATTTTCCATACATTTCATAGTCATCTTCTGTAAGACCTAATTTTTCAGCAATTTTACTTATAGGTAATAATTTTGCCTCTTGAGCTATTTGGATATCTGTTTTCATTTAATAATCCTCCTGAATATTTTTATTTTAGGGATAAAAAAAGCCGAACTTCTAGGCTTTTTTGCCCAGACGGTCGGCTTACTAAGAGTTATACTCCCTGTGGTCAGTTCCACTTCCGTCAGTTGTATAACCAAGTTTATGATAACATATTTTTTTTGATTTGTCTATAATAATTTTACAGATTTTTATGTTTAGCTCTGTCACTAGCATCAGCAACTTTTTTAACTAGTTTGTATAAAGCTATAATAGCAATTAGGTTAGGTATTGCCATAAGCCCATTAAATAGGTCTGATAAATTCCATACTAAATCAACTTTTGCCATTGAACCAAGAATTATAAATAATATTACAATTACTCTATATGGATTCATACCTTTTTCTCCAAAAAGATATTTTATATTAGCGATACCGAAATAGTACCAACCAATAATAGTAGAAAGAGCAAAGAAGAATAAACAAATAGCTATAAATATTCCTCCGTAACTTCCTAAAACTTTATTAAAAGCAAGTTGAGTAAGAGTAATTCCAGTAAATCCACTTCCAACTCCACCAGTCATAATAATAACAAAAGCTGTACAGTTTAAAACTACAAATGTGTCAATGAAAACAGTTATAATAGCAACAGATCCTTGATGACTAGGTTTATCAACTTTTGCAACTGCGTGAGCGTGAGGAGTAGAACCCATACCAGCTTCGTTAGAGAATAATCCTCTTGCCACTCCAAATCTAACAGCCTCTTTTATTGTAATACCAGTAGCTCCTCCTAAAACAGCAGATGGATTAAAAGCACCAGTGATTATCATTTTGAAAGCTGGGATAACTTGTGAAAAATTAAATATAATTATAAGGATAGAAGCTCCAACATATAATCCAGCCATTATAGGAACAACTTTTTCTGTGAAAGAAGCTATTCTTTGAGTTCCTCCCCAGAAAATAAATCCAGATACAATAGCAATAGGGATTCCTATATAGATAGGTTTTATAGAAAGTACATTACTAAAAGCTGAAGCGATTGAGTTAGCTTGAACAGCATTTCCCATAAATGATAGAGCTAAGACACAAGAAAGAGCAAAGAAAATAGCAAGCCCTTTACTAAATCTGTTTTTTCCAAGTCCTTCACTGATATAGTAAGCAGGTCCTCCAACAATCTCTCCGTCCACTCTTTGTTTGTAAAGTTGTCCTAAAACTGCCTCAGCGTAAACAGTTGCCATTCCAAAGAAAGCACTAACCCACATCCAAAATATTGCTCCAGGACCTCCTGAGGCGATAGCTGTAGCTGCTCCAGCAAGGTTACCAGTTCCAACTTGAGCTGCAATAGCAGTTGCTAAAGATTGGAAAGAACTCATTCCGTCTGCTCCAGCACTTTCACCGTTTAAGTTTACACCTTTTACTGCTCTTTTGTAACCTTCACCAAATTTCCTGACTTGTATAAATTTTAAAACAACAGTAAAAAATATACCTGTACCAATAAGAAGTAGTATTAAAACCTTATTCCAAACAAATCCACTGACATTCTGTACCAACAAATTAAAATTCTCCATATATATCCTCTCCTCAATATTTTTTAAAAAATTTACTAAATGATACCACAAATAATTATTTTTTGGAATAGTTTTTTTGAAAAAATTTAAAAATATTTTTTATAAATTTTAATTTGATTTTAAATAGAACTTAATATTCTAAAAAAATATATTAAAGTAAAAAAATATAGTTTTATTCTTTAGATGTTTTTCAAAAAAATATATACCATATTAAAAAATTTTTTTCCTTTATTTGAATTTATGTGGTATACTATAATGTATATAAAATTATTTTATTAGAATAATAGGAGGTTGAAATGTCATTTACAATAGTTACTAATAATAAAAAAGTTTTTAATTTTTTTAAAGAAACTGATGAAGTTGTGTTGCTAGAGAATGAGGATATTTGCAGAGTTTTAGCAGAAGTTTACAAGTGTATTTTAAAAGGGCATAAATTATTAAGTGATCCTATAATTTATAACTTAGAAAACTCTAATAATCCGTTTAAATCTATTATAGTTTCTAAAGATTTTACAGCAGAAAATGGTATATCTCTTAATTTAATAAAAGGAGCTCTTAATATAGGAAAAAAATTGCCAGATATCTCTATGGAGAATATTTCTGAAGAA
The DNA here is from genome assembly GCF_021531475.1 of Fusobacterium perfoetens. NCBI lineage: Bacteria > Fusobacteriati > Fusobacteriota > Fusobacteriia > Fusobacteriales > Fusobacteriaceae > Fusobacterium > Fusobacterium perfoetens. The sequence goes on from NZ_JADYTX010000002.1 coordinate 10,398, forward strand.
AACCTAGAAGAGTATAAATTTATAGACTTAAATCTGCTTATAAATAGTATAAAAGAATTAAAAAATTTAAACTTATAAACTTAAAGGGGTTGTAATGACTAAACTAAATTTTAAAGAGATTTTAAATAAAGTAGTATTTGATTTTATTCCAGTTATAAATCTAAAAACAAATGAGATTTACGGATATAAAATAATTAAAAATTTTTCAAACACAGGTTTTTCAAGTAGTGAAGAGGTATATTCTCTGGCGTCAGAGAACGGTTTATTTGAGTTTTTTACTTTGAAATTACAGGAAAAATCTTATAAACTAGCTTTGGAAAAAGGTTTTTCAGAGAAAAAATTATTTTATACTCTAAGGGTAGACTATATTGATGATCCAGATTTCTTTTTTGAGAGTGTTAAAAATTTAATATCAAATTTTGATATTCCTCTTGAAAATCTTATCTATGAGATAAAAGGTATCCACGGTTGGGACTCTATTAGTGATTTTTTAAATTATTTTGATGATGACTCACCTTTATTATTCAAAGAATCAAAAATAGATTCATCAAGTCTTAATGTAATAGAAAATATGGATCCTAGATTTATAGAGGTTTCTTCAATAGAATCTTTAAAAATTTTAAAAAGTAAAAAGAATATAAAAAGTAATATAATATTTAAAATAAAAGAAGAGATTTCAAAAGATGAGCTTTTAAGTCTTGGAGTAGATTTTATATACAAACATTAAAATAAATAAAAAAATTAGGAGCTTTGGTATTTTCCAAAACTCCTTTTCTTTTTAGATATTATTTTGCAAAGCTAATAAGAGTTGCAAATATATGTTTTATATTAGGCTTTTTTACAGTATCTTTATCTAAATATTTAATAGTAAATCCAGTATATCCATAGATACAAGATATAACAGGACTAATTAAATTCATAAAGCAGTATGGCACATAAACCCAAGGAGCGATACCAAGTGTTGCTATCATATAAGCTCCACAAGTGTTCCAAGGGATAAGAGGAGAAGTCATTGTACCAGAATCCTCTAAAGCTCTTGAAAGAGTAACTGGATCAAGATTTCTTTCTCTATATACATCTTTGAAAATTCTTCCAGTAATTACTATTGAAAGATATTGTTCAGCAGCTAGCATATTTACAGCAAAAGCTGTAAGCAGTGTAGAAAGAATTAAACTTCCTGTTGAATTAGCAATGCTCATTATTTTCATAGCGATAGCGTTTAACATTCCAGTTCTTTCCATTACTCCACCTAAGAATAGAGAACAGATAATAAGAGCCACTGTACTTACCATACTATTCATTCCACCACGAGTAAGCAGATCATCTACCATTTGGTTTCCAGAATTAGAAACATATCCAACTTGTAAAGCTGTAACAAAATCTCTAAGAGATACTTTTTGAACAAATACTGCAACAACTCCACCCATTATACTTCCAAATAAAAGTCCTGGTATAGCTGGAACTTTTTTTACTACAAGTCCAATTGTGATTATTGGTACTATAAATAAAATTGGTGTTATAGTAAATTCAGAAGTTAAAGTTGAAAGTATAGAATCAAGTACTGATGCGTCAACTTCTATTTCAGAATATTTCATTCCCATAAAAGTAAATATTATCATAGTGATAATAAAAGCTGGTATAGTAGTAGCTAACATTGATTTTATATGATCAAATAGATTAGAACCTGCCATAGCTGGTGCAAGGTTAGTTGTATCTGATAGAGGAGAAAGTTTGTCTCCCATATATGCTCCAGATATAATAGCTCCAACTGTTATGGGTGCAGGTATTCCAAGTCCAGCTCCAACTCCCATTAAAGCGATACCGATTGTAGCAGCTGTACTCCAAGAACTTCCAGTTGCAATAGCAGCGATAAGAGATAATAAAACAGTAGCTGGTAAAAATATACTTGGATCCATTATTTTAAGACCATAGAAAATCATAGTAGGAACAACCCCAGAAATAATCCAACTTCCTACAACCATTCCGATAATTAATAATATTAAGGCAGCTTCCATAGATGATTTAATTGTTTCAAGAATTCCTTCTAATATAGTAGACCATTCATAGTTTAATGCAAACATAGCCACACAAGCAGCTAACATTCCAGATATTATAATTGGAATATGTGGAGAAGCCTCAGTACACCTTATTGTATATCCTAATGAAATTATTAAAAATACTAATGGTATTAAAGCGTGAATAAATTTTGTTTCTTTGATTACTTTTGATGTTGTTTCTTTTTTCATTTTGTCCCCCTAAATTTTTAAATTTTAATTTCGAGAATTAAAATTTTAAATATCACCTCATTTTTAGAATAAAAAGTAATAAAAAAATGCCATTAGAACACTAATGGCATTACACACTAAACCCTGTGGACACATTAGAGCTCCCTGTCTATAAATGACGAGGTTAGCTACGGTATTTAGCCGAATAAATGGGTCCCCCGCTTTTTTCTTAATTATAATTTGATACTAAAAATTATAAATAAAACTAAGCGATTGCTATTCTTTATTTCAATATGAATTATACATCAAAAAAAATATTTGTCAATAGTTTTTTTTAAATATTAACATTATTTTTATACTAATGTACCTAATTTTTTTCCACCTAGTAGATGGAAGTGGATATGAAATACTTCTTGTCCACCATATTCATTACAGTTAGTGATTACTCTGTAACCTTCTTCCGCTATTCCTAAATCTTTTGCAATTTTTGCAATAGCTAGATACATTTCACCGATTAACTCTCTGTCTTCTTCTTTTATATCATTGATAGTAGGTATCTCTTTTTTAGGGATTACTAATATATGAATAGGAGCTTGAGGGTTAATATCTTTAAAAGCTAGAACTTTATCATTTTCATAAACTATACTAGCTGGGATCTCTCTATTAATAATTTTTGTAAAAATTGTAGCCATATCAATTCTCCCTTCTTAAGTTTGATGTTAGTCTTCTAACATTTCTACTCTAGCAACGTGTCTTCCACCTTCGAAAGCTGTAGTAAGGAAAGTATCAACCATTTCAAGAGCTAATACATCTCCAACCATTCTAGCACCGAAAGCTAAAACGTTAGCGTCGTTATGTTCTCTAGTAAGTCTAGCCATTGTAGTATTCATACAAAGAGCAGCTCTTACACCTTTAACTTTATTAGCAGCGATAGAAATTCCTATACCTGTTCCACAGATAACAACTCCGTAGTCAGCTTCTTTTTTAGCAACAGCTTCTCCAACAGCTTTTCCATAAACTGGATAGTTAACAGATTCTGTTGAATGACAACCTAAATCAAGAACTTCATATCCTTTTTTTTCTAAATGAGATTTTACTTTTTCTTTTAATTCATATCCACCGTGGTCGCAACCTAAAGCAATTTTCATTTTTTTAACTCCTTAAATATTTATATTAGAAACCTTCAAATAGAGGTTCTCCAAATTCTAATTCTTTGTCAGTAGCTTCTCTAACACCTAAAACTTCTAATTCAAATCTAACATTTCTTCCAGCAAATGGGTGGTTTCCATCAGCTGTAACAACATCATCTTCAACTTTTGTGATAACGAAAGATTGCTCAGAACCATCTTCTAAGTCAGCTATAAAGTCAAGTCCAACATAGATATCCTCAAATTCAACGAAGTCTTTTCTGTCCATTTCAACAACTAATTCTTCGTCACGTTCTCCGTATCCTTCTTCAACAGTTAAAGAAACTGTATCTTTATATCCAGCTTTTTGACCAGTTAAAACTTCTTCGATTTTTGGAACGAAAGCTCCCATACCTTGAATATAGAAGAAAGGTCCAACTTCTTTAGTATCTTCTAATAATTCGTTAGTGTCATTGTCATATACTTTAAACTCAACAGTAACAACTTTACCTTCAGATATAGTGTTTGTGTTTCCTTTAGCTCTTTCAGAAGCTAATTTTTCTCTCAACTCTTTTATTTTATCTTCGTGGTTATGTCCACAACAACATTCTCCATCTTCATGGTGATGATGATGTTCATGTCCTCCACAACATTCGTGTTCTTTTTCGTGGTCATGTCCACAACAACATTCTTTTTCTTTATCCATAATAACACCTCTCTTGTTTTAATTTGCTATCAATAGTATATCATATCTTGAGTTAATTTTCTCTCTTTTTTTAAATTTTATATCCCATATTTTCTTTGACTAGGTCACAATTTTTTTTATCTGTTAAAATCTCTAGTAAAATAAATGCCATTCTGAGTGCTGACTCAGGATTTGCAGTTGTAAAAATATTTTCATCACGGACTATAGTATCTTTTATAGGTATAGCACCAAATTTTTTAAGCTGACTAAAATATCTCTCATTATCAAGGAAATATGTTGTAGCTTTTTTATTTTGTAAAACAGAAGCCTCTCCTAAAAGTATAGCTCCAGTACAAATCCCAACTATAATTTTATTTTTTTTATAAAATTTTTGAATAATATCTTGGATTTTTGGATTTTTACCATCTTTAAAAAATCCTGCCATGCCAAATCCACCTGGGATTACAAGAGCATCAAACCTGTCTATATCAATTTCATCTACTAATAAATCGATCTCTGTTTTTAGACCAAGGCTCCAAGTACATTTGATATCTTTTCCAAAAGAAGCAGTTTCCAATTTGATAGGATTTCCTTTATCTCCAACAACTGAGTTCCAACCAAAGACATCTATAAATGGAGAAACTTCTAAAATTTCAACTCCACTAGCCAGAAAAACTAAAATACTTTTCAAAATCATACTCCTTTTAACAAAAAATAAAAAAAATAAAAAAACTGTTGACTAATTCTGAAAAAAAACATAAAATACAGTAATGTAAGAAAATTATAACACAAAAATCTAAAAATTAAAATATGGAGGTAAGAAAGAAAAGAATGGCAAAATTAGATCAAAATTTGACACCATTATTTACAGTGCTAAAAGATGTATATGTAAAAAGAAATATAACACCTTTCCATGTACCTGGCCACAAACAAGGTAAAGGAATGGATAAAGAATTTCTTGAATTTTTTGGAGAAAATCCTTTAAAAATGGACGTTACAATTTTTAAAATGGTTGACGGATTACACCACCCAAAAAGTTGTATAAAAGAAGCTCAAGAATTAGCAGCAGACGCATATGGAGTTAAAAAAAGTTTCTTTGCTGTTAACGGTACATCTGGTGCGATTCAAGCCATGATTCTTTCAGTTGTAAAGGCTGGAGAAAAAATATTAATTCCTAGAAATGTTCATAAATCAGTTTCTGCTGGTATTATTCTAGCTGGAGCAATACCTGTATATATGAATCCTGTTATAGATAACGACTTAGGAATAGCTCACGGAGTTAGACCAAGTACAGTTGAAAAAATGTTAGAACTACACCCAGACGCAAAAGCAGTTCTAATTATAAACCCTACATACTATGGAGTGGCTACTGATATTCAAAAAATAGCTGCTATAGTTCATAGACATGATATTCCATTAATAGTTGACGAAGCTCACGGACCACATTTACATTTCCATGAAGATTTACCAATGTCAGCTGTTGATGCTGGAGCAGATATCTGTTGTCAAAGTACACATAAAATCTTAGGTGCTATGACTCAAATGTCTTTATTACATGTAAACTCAGACAGAGTTGACCCAACAAGAGTACAACAAATCTTAAGTTTACTTCACACAACTTCACCATCTTATCCTTTAATGGCATCTCTTGATTGTGCAAGAAGACAAATCGCCACTCAAGGAAGAGAATTACTTTCAAGAACAATCGAACTAGCAAACTATGCTAGAGCTGAGATAAATAAAATAGCTGGAATGTACTCATTCGGTGAAGAAATAGTTGGAAGAGAGGGAATATTTGCATTTGACCCTACAAAACTTACAGTATCAGCAAAAGCTTTAGGAATAACTGGATTTGACTTAGAAACAATGTTAACAGATGAATATAACATTCAAGTTGAACTTTCAGATTTCTACAACGTTTTAGGACTTATCACAATTGGAGATACAAAAGAAAGTGTTGATACTTTAATAAGAGCTTTACAAGACATCAGTGACAGATATTTCAATACAAAAGAAATCAAAAAAATAAAAACTTCAAGAATACCAGCTATCCCAGAGCAAGAACTAAACCCAAGGGAAGCATTCTACAGTGAAACTTCAAAAGTACCTTTCAAAGACAGTCTTGGAAAAATCTGTGCTGAGATGATAATGGCTTATCCACCTGGAATTCCTATCATCATTCCTGGAGAAAGAATTAGTAAAGAAGTTATAAACTATGTAGAAGAATTACGTGAACAAAAAACTCACTTACAAGGAATGGAAGACCCTAATCTTGAATACATCAACATCATTGAAGATGAAGACGCAATGTACCTATACACTGAAAAAATGAGAAACAGAATCTTTGGTGTTCCTCTAAATCTTGGAGCAGATAGATCTGGTATTGAGTTCGGTATTGATGTATTATACGAAAACTTCTCAGATACTTTCGGTGAAATAGAAATGATAGACGTTGATAAACAAAGAGAAGACTTCAACGTTCCTATGATGAAATATAAAAATACTATCCTTAACACTTGTGAAAAAATAGCTAAAATGGTAGATGAAGCTGTTGAAGATGGATACAGACCAATAACAATTGGAGGAGACCACTCAATAGCTCTTGGAACTATCTCTGGAGTAGCAAAATCTAATCCAAATCTTGGAGTTGTGTGGATTGACGCTCATGCTGATATGAACACAGAAGAAACTACAATCAGTGGAAATATCCACGGAATGCCACTTGCTTTCTTACAAGGTGAGGGAGATACAGATATGGTTAACTGTTATTTTGAGGGAGCTAAAATAAAACCTGAAAATGTAGTTATCCTTGGAGCTAGAGATATAGACGTTAGAGAATATGACGTTATCGAAAAACTTGGAGTAAAAGTTATACCTTATGACGATGTAATGCGTCAAGGAATAGAAGCTGTACTTGAAGAAATCGGAGATTACTTAAAAGTTTCTGATATCCATATAAGTTTTGACGTAGATTCATTAAATCCAAAATTTGCTCCTGGTGTAAGTACTCCAGTTAAAAATGGATTTGACGAAGAAGATATCTTCAAAACATTCAAATATTTATTCAAAAACTACTTCATAACATCTGTTGATATAGTTGAATATAACCCAGTTTATGATAAGAGTTTAAAAACAGCTGCAATAGTTAGAGATATTACAGAATATATGATCAATCCAATATATTAATAAAAAATATGTACCTAGTTTTCTAGGTACATTTTTTTTGTATTATATTTTTTATAATTCTATCAAACCATAAAATTTATTTTTAGTAAAGATATAGATTATATTATAGTTGATAGGATTAAATTTTAATTGAATCTGTATTCCCTCAAGGTCTTCTAGTATATTAGATTTAAAAATATTGTTTTTAAGTCTAAAACTAGAGGCTGAAACTTTTCTTGTGGTTGTTTGTAAGAAAATATCAAGCTCTCTTAAGAAATTTTTATTTTCTATAAGACTTGGTTCAAACTTAAAATTAAGCTCTGGATTATCAAGATAAAGATACTGGTCTAAAAAATTTATAAGCTCCTCTTTTTCAAATATTTTATCCTTATCAAAAAATATTTTATTTAAGTCATCATTTAAAAGAGAAATAAACTTTTGAAGATTTTTATCAGAGTTTGTATAGTTAGAGATTTTTATATTTACATTGTCAAAAATCTCTTTAAATAGACTTTTATTTATTATATTTTCTGAATCAATAAGTATCTCTTTTGGTTTTGTAGGTCGATTTTGAAAAATAGAATTTTTTAGAATACTTTCTCTGATGAAACCAAGTATAGAATAGATATTTGTTGGCTCAATATTTATTGTATAGTGGATAACTTTTAAGTTTACTAAATCGAAAAGTAGAAGAATTGTTGGAACTACTACCTTATCTCCTTGAACCAAAATAGATAGAGGAACTTCTATCACTGAAAAAATTTCATTGGATTTTTTTATTTTTTCTATATGATATGACATAGATTTTTTGAAAAACCCATCAATATTATTTAAAATCCTGTAAAAAGTAGGATAACTTATGCTATAATTTTTTTCTTTTAAAAAACTTTGACAATTTTCATAGAGCTTTGATATATTTGATTCTTTCTCTTTTGAACAAAATTTTTTTATAAGAGATAAACCTTCTTCATCAACAGATTTAAAGGAGTTTTTATCTTCTCTTTCTTTTTTTTCTAGTCCAAACATACCATTTTCTTTGTATGATTTTATCCATCTTTTAAGGGTAGCATAGGATATACCAGTCTCTAATTCAATCTCTTTTAATTTTTTTTCTTTTTTTAAAAAAGGCTCAATTATTTTAAATCTTTTTATCTTTATTTCTTCATGAGAATCCATATAGAACCTCCATTTTATGCTAGAATTAAATGTACAATAATATGATACACTATTATTTTATAAAAATCAAATAAAAAATTTTTCTAAAAAAAGGCTCATTTTTTTAGAAAAAAACTTTGACTTTTTCTGACTGATATGATAATATTATTTCATACAAATAATAAAACAAAAAAGACAAAAAAAGTATTGTTTATACCTATATATCTCGAGAAAATATTTTTTTGTCAAAAAATTAAAAAGGAGGATATGTGAAATTTTTCACATAAATGAGGAAATGAAAGCATTTGCAGAGATTCAAAAAGTAGGAAAAGCTTTGATGACTCCAGTTGCAATTTTACCAGCAGCAGGATTATTTCTAGCTTTTGGAAACAAATTGGGGATACCTTTAATGGAACAAGCAGGAAATATTATTTTTGCAAACTTACCTCTTTTATTTGCAATAGGGGCAGCTATTGGTTTAGTAGGAGGAGACGGAGTTGCAGGACTATCAGCTGTAATAGCAATACTTGTTATGAATACAACGATGGGAATTGTTTCTAATGCCGCAGCAGAAGTTGCAGCAAATAATACAGCTTACGCTATGGTAATGGGAATACCAACATTACAAACAGGAGTTTTTGGAGGATTAATAGCAGGGGTTATAGCAGCTATCTGTTATAAAAAATTCTATAAAACAGAACTTCCTCCATTTTTAGGATTTTTCGCTGGAAAAAGATTAGTTCCAATTGTTACAGCAGTTTTAGCATTTTTAGTTGGACTTGCTATGCCAGTTATCTGGATTCCTTTCCAAATGGGACTAGAAAAATTAAGTTTCTTAGCTAATGAAACTAATACAAATATCTCTACTTTCCTTTTTGGAGTAACTGAAAGAGCTTTAATACCATTAGGATTACATCATATATTCTATTCTCCATTCTGGTATCAATTTGGTGAATATGTAAATAATGCTGGGGAAATAGTAAAAGGTGACCAAACAATATGGTTTGCAATGTTAAAAGATGGAGTAACTAATTTTTCAAGTGCTACATATCAAGGAGCTGGAAAATTCTTAACTGGAAAATATCCATTTATGATGTTTGGGTTACCAGCAGCAGCTTTAGCAATGTACCACGAAGCAAAACCATCTAAGAAAAAAATAGCAGGGGGGATTTTACTTTCAGCAGCTTTAACATCTTTCTTAACTGGAATTACTGAACCATTAGAGTTTTCATTCCTTTTTGTAGCTCCAGTTTTATACGCAGTACATTGTATCTTTGCAGGTTTATCTTTTATGTTGATGAACTTATTCGGTGTTAGAATAGGAATGACATTCTCAGGAGGATTAATTGACTACCTAGCTTTTGGAGTTTTACCTGGTACAAGTGGATTTGAAAATCACTGGTATATGGTAATAGTAGTTGGACTTGGTCTAGCAGTTATCTATTATTTTGGATTTAGGTTTGCAATCAGAAAATTTAATCTTATGACTCCGGGAAGAGAGGAAGACACTGCAGAAGAAACAACAGAAAAAGTTGGAGAGAAAGAACTTGTTGTTGGAGTTTTAAATGCGTTAGGTGGAAAAGAAAACCTAGTATCTTTGGATGCTTGTATAACAAGACTTAGAGTAGAGGTAAAAGATACAACTAAGGTAGAGGACAAAGAGTTAAAAAAATTAGGAGCTTCTGGAGTATTGAAAGTTGGAAAAAATGGAGTTCAAGCAATATTTGGTGCAAAAGCTCAATTTATCTGTAATGATTTGAAAAAATTAACAGGAATATAAAAATAAAGAAATCACAATACAATCTATTTTAAAAATAAATTACACCCTCTAGTTTAGTTATCTAAGTTAGAGGGTGTAATAATTTAATATATTAGTTATCTTTGTATTTGAGAAAATTTAATTAGTCTTTTACAAGAATTTTTTCTATTTCAGCTATATAGATAAGATGGTATCCCCCACCTTCTCCATTTGCATTATTTTCTCCACCGTACCATTTACCAGCAAATTCAGAATCCATAAAATCTTCTGGTCTAAGAGGAGTAGTACATAATTTTCTACAAGTAAAGCTCATTCTTGCTTCTTCAAAGTAAGGTGTTTCTCCATCATGAAGTACAGTAAATCCGCATTTTGCTATTTTGTCTTCAGTTCTTCCTGAAACTACTCCACAATATGCAAGTTGTTTTTTGAAAGATGGATCAAAAACAGTTAATGAAAATGTATCTGAAGCTTCTAAAAATTCGTGAGTGTATCTTTCAGGACGAACAGCTACAAAAACAACGTCCTTTTTCCACATTACTCCAAATCCTCCCCAACCAACTGTCATTGTATTTACTTTTCCTTCTTTTTCTGCTGTCATTAAAAACCAATCTTTTGCAAAAAGATTAAAAGTATTTTCCTTTAATTCATTAGGTTTAATTTCGTGAAATGCCATAATTTTCCTCCCTTTTTATTCCCCGTCATATAAATAATTTTTTAATTGTTCAATGCTCATTCCAGCAATTCCTAACTCTTCTGCAGTTCTTCCTGTCTTACGACAATCTTGTCCCATAGCAATACTTCCTATAGTGATGAAAGAATCCATTATAGGAGTTTCAACTCCAACTAATTTACCGATAACAGACCAACCAACTAAACCAAATGGAATATCTTCTGTAAAGTATCTATTAGTTAATCCATCAGGACCTTTAATTTTTCCAAATTGTTCATTTTTTGTAATAGCTTCATAAATATTTGTTTTTACACTTCCTGAAGAACCAAGAGCATCTACAACAGATATAGCTTTATATCCTAATTTTTTTATAATGTTCATTCTTTCTTCATCTAAAGCTTCTGTTACTTTTCCTACACAAGGAGTAATTCCTTCTTTATAGAACCAAAATTCTCCTTTCATAAGTTCTATTCTTCCAGCATTCATTATACAACCAGGAACGTGAACAACTGGATTTAAAGTAAATAATCCACTTTCTATTACACTTTCACTTGCTGATACTGGATAGAATTTCTTTAATTCTTCTATAACTTCTGCTGTTTTTTTAGCAGGCATAACTCCTGTTTTTAAAGGAGAATGTACTCCCATTACCATTGATTCTCCAGGACCCATAAGTCTTGTATCATATGGTAAAGTATATGACTCAGCAAAAGCCACATCTTTTTTAATTCCTTTCTTTTTCATTTTATTCCAGAAAATAAGAGAACCAAATGTTCCTGCAAGAATTAAAATTATTTGTCCATCTTCTAAATGGTCAACAAGAAGATCTGCATAATAACTGTGACCAAATGCTGGAACAGCTATAACAATATATTTTACACCTTTTACAGCTTCAGAAATATCAGTAGTAACCATTGCAAGATTTCCTACTCCCTCTCCTAAAACACCGTGTTGTATTATTTGCTTAGTTTCGAAAACTTTTTGCATTTTTCCAGCAAATTTTTCGTCTTCAAACATACGCACTTCAAAGCCTCTTCTTGCAAAATCCGCTGCGGCTGCGTGAGCACCATTTCCTCCTCCTAAAACTGCTACTAATTCACCCATTAAAATCACCCCTTTGTATAAATTTCTACAAAATTTTAACTTCTTATATTTTAGCATTGAAAAAATTATTTGTATAATCTATAATCTATATATCAGATTATATAATAAAAATATAAGGGCGAGGAATCAAGATGAATATTCAATATTTAAAATACGTAGTCGAAGTGGATAAGATGGGCTCTATAAACAAGGCTGCAAAAAATCTTTATATGGGACAACCAAATTTAAGTGCTGCTATAAAAGAATTGGAAAAAGATTTAGGAATTTCTATTTTTTATAGAAGTAAAAAGGGAGTTTTTCCTACAAAAGAGGGGGAGAAATTTTTAGTTTATGCTAAAAAAATAATTTCGGACATTAATCAATTGGAATCTTTATACACAGCAAATACAGACTCTACAATACGTTTTAGTATAGCTGCTTGTAGAGCTACTTATATTACAATGGCTGTTTCAAATTTTATAAACGATTTGAAAAATAAAAAAGAGATGACAGTTAATTTTAATGAAACTAACTCATTAAATGTTATTCACGAGGTAGCAAATGGAAATGCTGAAATAGGTATTATTCGTTGTCAAAATATTCACGAGAACTTTTTTGTTTCACTTTTAAAAAGTAAAAATCTTATTTTTGAACCTCTATGGGAGTTTAAAATGCTTTTGACTTTTTCGGAAAATCACCCCTTGGCTTCAAAGAAAAAAATAAAAGCTGAAATGTTGAAAAAATACATAGAGATTATTCAAGGGGATATAAAAATCCCTGTTGAAAAAAATAATAAAACTATAGATTCATACCAAACCTCTCCACAGAGCATAAGTGTCTATGATAGAGGTAGTCATATTAATCTTTTGGTAAATGTTAATGAAGCATTTATGTGGGTTCCGATACTTCCTGAAAATATCTTAAAAAGAAATCGTCTTACTCAGAGAGAGTGTACTGACTTACAAATCATAACAAAAGATATTCTTGTCTATTCAGCAGAAAGGAAGCAAAGTAACTATATTAAAAATTTTATTTCCTCTTTAAAAAAAGTTATAAATAATATTCCTACTATAGATGAGGGATTTTTAATTTAATTTATTTTGATTTTCTTTTGTAGAGAGAAGATAAAGAGTAAAAATCATATTAAATTAATTAGTAAAAAAGATTTTTTTGTGCTATAATTTTTTTATAAAATTCTAACAAATATTAGGATTATAAAAAAGAATAAAGGAGGAAAAAAATGAAAAAGATACTTTTAGGTGCGTTTCTTTTAATATCTTCTGTTAATGCACTAGCTTTTGATGCACATTTTAGATTAGGAGCTATTACAAACTCTTCATCTTATAACAAAGAAAGTGGAAGTTTTGAAAATTATGCTCCAACATTTGGAGTTGAAGTAACACAAAGTTTTGCTTTGGCTGACTTAGGTGTTGGAATAGCATATAACAAAAGTATAGAAGATGTTGAAGTTGAAACTATACCAGTTTACGGACTTGCAAAATTTAACTTTTTCCCTCTTCTTCCAATACAACCATATGTAGTTGGAAAATTAGGAACAACTCTTTACAGTGATGACGATTATAGAGGAAAAGATGCTACAACATATTATGGAGCAGGAGTAGGAATGTATTTTCTAAATATGGAAGCAGAACTCCTATACTCTAGAACAAAAGTAGAAGATGATGACTTAAATCAAGTTTCATTTGTAGTAGGATTTAGTATATTCTAATAAAAAAATTAATAATCAAAAAATGAGAAACCTCCCAAATATTTGGGAGGTTTCAAGTATATAGGGTATTGTAAGAAAATCTCTTAATTATAGGTTACCACAGAAGTTTAAGAAGAAAGTGATGATCGCAGCATTTGTAAAGTTACTGATAAGACCACCTATTACTGGTACAACGAAGAAAGCGATTTTTGAATATCCATATTTATCACAAACAGTTTTCATTGTTGCCATTGATACTGGTACAGCTCCTAAACCAAATCCTGTATGTCCTACTGCCATAACTGCTGCGTCGTAGTTCTTTCCAAGTAATCTGAAAGAGATAAATGCAGCGAAAGTAACCATTAAAACAACTTGAGCTATTAATAATATTACCATAGGAATTGCAAGGTCAGCTAATTGCCATAATTTCATAGTCATTATTGACATTGTAACGAACATTGCAAGAGAAATTTCTCCTAAAATATCTATAGATTCATATAAAGCCTCATCTTCACCGATACAAGTATCATATATGATTCTTATTAAAAGTCCACCAAGCATACATAAAACGTGGATAGGTAAGTTTACACCAGGTAAAACTTTTTTAAGGATAACAAGAAGTGTAGCTCCAAATCCACAAGCGATAAACATTAGACAAGCACCTTTTAAACTTCTAGCTTTATTCATTATAAATTCTTTTTGGTTAGCTTTTTCCATTTCAGCTATCTCTTCAGCTGTAGCATTTCCTTTTAAACCATATTTTTGAACGATAGCATTTCCTAAAGGTCCACCAACGATACAACCAGAAATTAATCCAAATGTAGCAGCCGCAATAGCAACTTCAACAGCTCCAGTAGCTCCCATTTGTTCAGCTATTGGGGCAAATGATGCAGCATTTCCGTGTCCACCAGTCATTGGGATAGAACCAGTCATAAGAGCGATTAAAGGTTTAACTCCTAAAACTTTTCCAAGACCAACTGCTAAAACGTTTTGTAAAAATGCAGTAACTGCAGCCAAGATAGTGAAGATAACTATTAGTTTTCCACCTTTTTTAAGTAAGCTAAGTCCAGCAGCAGCTCCACTAGCAGCGAAGAATAAACAATAGAATAAAGTATTTGTAGTTTTACTATCAAATTTAAAATCCACAATTCCGTTAACGTGTAATCCACAAGCTATAATTGCAAATAAAAGCCCCCCTACAACAGCTGATGGAATACAGTACTTTTTCAAAATAGGAAATTTATTTCTTAAATAATCTCCTAACCAAATTAATAAAACTGTGAATGCAAGTGTTTGGAATATATCCAATTTAATCTCTAGCATATAAAAACCTCCCTACAAAGTAAATAAAAACTATATAGAATATATAGCAATTTTTATACCAAATATTAAAAAAATTTATATCCTTAATATATAAGGGAAAAGAAAAAAATAAAAATAAAAAATATATTAAAATAGGAAAAAAATTCCAAAAATAAAAAAATAAGATGGAAAATAATTCCTATATAAGTAATTTTTGCTAAGGAATGAAATCCGTGATATAATGAAAAAGAGATTATATTTTTATGAAAGAGGATAAGTAGATGAAAAAAATAATAGTTATTTTAACGATTTTATTTTTATTTGTTGGGTGTGGAAGAGTTCAGAAGAGAGGAAACCAAAAAATCTCGAGACATTTTACATTTTATGAGGCTACATATAGCTCTTATGGGAAAAGACATAGAATCTCCAACTATCCAACAAGGGCAGACTACAAAAGAATAAGAAGCACAGCTCAGAGAATGGAGAGAATAAGAAAAATAGTGGGAAAACAAATCCATATAAATAGTTGGTATAGAGGTTATAAAATAAATAGGAGAGTAGGGGGAAGTAGTACTTCTGCCCATACAAAAGGTTTAGCTGTTGATTTTAAAGTAAATGGAAGTGAAAGAGAGGCTTTTAATAGAATTATAAAATCAGGTTATAGCTACGACCAGATTATCTATTATTCTAGAAAAGGGTATATTCATATAAGTTTTAAGGAAAATCCTCGCCACGAGAGAAGACAGAGATTTTATAGATAAAAAAATTAATGTTGCCAAATTTTAAAAATAGTGTTGCCAGATCTATTTTTTATAAAGTTATATTATTAGATGAATTATGATAATGATGTGCCATTTGTTGCCAAAGTTTTTATTGAGTTGGCACAGCTTTAATACCTTTTATTTTATATAGTTATAACTAAAATTTTAGATTTGTGCCAAAAGTTGTGAAAAATTATACATATTTATATATGTAAATCTAAATAGGTAAATAAAATTATAATTTAGAAAATTTATATGTATATAGTATATTTAGTGGCACACTTTTCATATTTTTAAATATAAATAATTAATATATCTAAAGTTAGGAATGTGCCAAAAGAAATATTGAATGGCACATTATTTTTTATATCCTTATGTTTTATGAGATTAAGAAAAGTGGCTTTGGCAACACTTTTAGCACAATTAGGCACATAAAAAAATATCCTTTATCAAAGAAATAAAGGATATAATCTATATTATATATTTAGTTTTTAGAAAAATTTAGATATTACCATTTTTGCAAGAGTAATTGATGTAACTATTACGAAGAAAGGTTTAACGAATTTACCACCTTTGCTTATAGCAAGTTTAGCTCCACAATGTCCTCCGAAGAACATAACAGTTCCAAATATCAAAGCATAAGTATACTCAATATTTCCATAATAGATAAACATAATAAGACTTGCAAAGTTTCCTACTAAATTTAAAACCTTGGCATTTCCAGTAGAGATAACAAAGTCCATTCCATATATTTTTATAAAAGCAAATAAAAGGAAAGACCCAGTTCCTGGACCAAAGAAACCATTATAAAATCCGATAACTGTTGACATAATGCAACCAGCGATTATATTTTTTTTGTTAAGCCCTTTGAAATTATCTTCTAAACCGATATTTTTATTGACAACTGTATAGATAAGCATTATAAATAATAAAAATATAATAAGTGGTTCTAATATTTTATCATCTATCAAATTAAGTACATAAACACCTAGACAAGCTCCCAAAAAGTTTAATGGCACAAGGTATTTAAGCAGTGATGTAGTCATTTTACCAGAGGTAAAAAATTTGATGCAACTTCCAACAGAAGATATAGTTGAGGCAAGTTTATGACTTCCCATAACAAGATGGATAGGAATTCCGATAGACATAAAAGCAGGTAGACTAATCAGACCTCCACCACCAGCAATAGCATCAACAGCAGCAGCAATAAAACTTAAAACACCAACAAAGATAAAATTTTCCAAAGGCATACCAAACATAATATTTCCTCCTAGTCAAATAAAGATACCCCAATATAATAATAGTTTATAAAAGTCATTTTGTCAATAAAAATACTAAAGAAAAAAGAGAATATATTAAAATATCCTCTTAAAAAATTTTCTTATTAAAAAAGTATTCCTAAATAGTATTTGTAAGAATTTTCTATATGATTTCTAAAAGCCTTTACTGCTTTTTCCTTTTCCCCAGCCAAGATATAATTGATAGTTTCAATATGCTCCCTATTAGATTCCTCTATTCTCTCTTTGCTTTTTTTATCAAAAGAAAGCTTTCTAATTCTCACTAGATGTTCAAAAGTAGTGTTTAGCATATTTTTAACAAAAACATTGTCAACAGAATTAAAAATATAAAGATGGAAATCGTTATCAAGTTTATCTCTTTCAGATTGATTCCAACTCTCATACTCTTCAAATCTACTTTTGAAAAGTTGTAATTTAACAGATGAAAGGTTAGCAAATGCAAGTTCTAGGACAGCTGGTTCAAAGTGGATCCTCACTTCAAAAATAGCATTGACCATATTCTCATCTACCTCAGTTACAAAGATTCCTTTACGTGGCATATTTGTAACCCAAAGCTCATTCTCAAGTCTTGATAGAGCCTCTCTTACAGGAGTTCTACTTATTTCTAAAAGATCTCCTAACTTTTTTTCTTCTAAGTATTCTCCGGGAGAAAACTCAAGATTTATAATTTTATCTTTTATAATACTGTAAGCTTTTTCTTTTAAATTAACATAATTCCCCATAAAAAACCTCTTTTCATTCTACAAATAGTCTATTTATAGTATACTCTTTTCAACAAAAAATATCAAATGATTTATAAAAAAAACCTTTTAATCGTTAAGACTAAAAGGTTTAGTAGTTTATTAATGGCTGGGATGGCTGGATTCGAACCAACGCATAACGGAGTCAAAGTCCGTTGCCTTACCGCTTGGCGACATCCCAACTTATTTGGACTTGTTAATTATACCAAATAAAATAATAGTTGTCAATTAAAAAATATTTTTTTATTAAAAAGTATTGATATTCAACTATTTGTTTTGAGTTTTTGCTATTAATTTAGCAACTATTTCTTCTAAAGCGTCGTGAGCGGCATTTTTTTCACCAGAACCGATATAAGGATTTCCAGAGTCACCAGCAGTAACGATAGCAGGGTTCATAGGAACTTTTCCTAAGAAATCTACACCTAAATCATTAGCAGCTTTTTCTCCTCCACCAGTTTTAAATATGTCGATTCTTTCTCCACAGTGTGGGCATACAAATCCACTCATATTTTCTACTATACCAAGGATTGGTAAGTTGATAAGTTTTGAGAATTTAATAGATTTTCTTGAGTCAAGAATAGATACATCTTGAGGAGTAGTAACAATAACACTTCCATCAGCTTTTCCAATAGATTGAGCAATTGTTAAAGGTTCATCTCCTGTTCCAGGTGGTAAGTCAACTACAAGGTAGTCAAGTTCTCCCCATTGAACATCTCCTAAAAATTGGTGTATTGCTCCTATTTTTGCAGGTCCTCTCCAGATAATAGGGTCATCAGAAGAACCTAAGAAGAAACTTAGAGAAACTACTTTTAATTTTCCATCTAATAATTCTAATGGTTTGAAAGTAGCTGCTTTATATCCTTCTTTTCCTAACATAAGTGCAACATTTGGTCCGTGAATATCAGCATCTAAAATCCCTACTGTGTAACCTTTTAGAGCTAGACCGTAAGCGATATTTGTAGACATAGTAGATTTTCCAACTCCACCTTTTCCACTCATAACAACGATTTTATGTTTAACTTGTTCCATATTTTTTTTAACTCTTAGGTCAAGTTCACTCATTTCTTTGTTAACCATATGATTTTTCCTCCTAAACTTATAAGAATTTGTTTTCTTAAACTTTACAAAATTAACTATAATACAAAATAATTTTACTACTGATTTTATTAAATGTCAATAGAATATCAAATCAAAGTTATATAAATAAAAATTTGTTGATTTTTTCAGAAAAAAAGTATATACTATGTATATACTAAAAGAAAGGGGTGGTTTTTATGGCATTAACTACTTCAATTTGTAAATGGGGTAATGGTCAAGGAATTAGAATACCAAAAAATATTTTAGATGTTTTAGGGTGGAATGAGTCTGAAAAAGTGGAGATTATAGTTGAAGATAATTCTGTAAAAATAAAAAAAGTGTCTGCTAAAGAGAGAAAAAATATAAAAGAATTATTTAAAAATTACGACGGAGTTTATACAAAAGAAACTATTGATTGGGGAGAGCCAGTAGGTAAAGAGATATGGTAAAACAAGGGGATATTATAAAAGTCAATCTTAATCCACAAGCAGGACATGAACAGGCAGGCTATAGACCAGCTGTGGTTGTAAGTAATGATACTTTCAACAAAATGGCAAGATTAGTAATACTTTGCCCAATAACAAATACTAAAAATAATTTTCCACTTCATATTCCTCTAGATGAAAGAACTAAAACTACTGGGACTGTTTTATGTGAACATATAAGAGCAATTGACTTAGAGGCAAGACCTCATATTTTTATAGAAAAAATTCCAGATGATATACTAGAGAATATTATTGATGTTGTATTTGCTGAAATAGAAAAAGAATAATAAGATTAAAGGGACTGTTGCATTTTTTATAACAGTCCCATTTTAATAAAAATTATTTATCTATTTTGTTTTCTTCAAAATTCCAAGGATATTTATTTATATAATAATCAGCAAAAGGTACAAATATAGAAATTATAGCAAGAACAAATAAAAGTCCTTGATACCATAAATATGGTAATACATCAAAGAATGTAACAGCACCATTTGCGAAACCTATAAGAATTAACATTTGAGCTCCATAAGGGATAATTCCTTGAGCAACACAAGAGAATATATCCAAAATAGTTGCAGTTTTTTTTGGGTCAACCTTGAATTTATTACTTATATTTTTAGCGATTGGTCCATTTATAATTATAGCCACAGTATTATTTGCAACAGCCATATCTATAAGACCTACTAAAGTTCCAATACCGATAAGAGCAGATTTTTTTCCTTTTATCATAGTTTGGATTTTAGAGATAAGCCAGTTGATACCTCCAGCTCTTTTTACCATTTCAGCAAGTCCACCAGTAAGAAGTGATAACAAGAAAATCTCTATCATTTTTTCAAATCCTTTGTAGATATTGCTAGAAAATCCAAGTAGTGTAAAATCAGGAACTACACAAAGTCCAATAGCTCCAGCACTTAATACTCCAACAGTTAAAACTAAAAATACATTTATACCAGCTAGTGAAAGTCCAAGAACTAATATATAAGGTAGTATTTTTATAAAAGAATAATCATAAACTTCTGGTGGAATAATTGTTGCAGGTTTTCCAAAAACTACTAATAATATAATAGTGATAATAGCAGCAGGAGCAGCCACCATAAGATTTACTCTAAATTTGTCCCTCATCTCAACCCCTTGAGTACGAGTAGCAGCGATAGTTGTATCAGATATAACAGAAAGATTGTCACCAAATATAGCTCCACCAATAAGAGCAGCAAGAACAAGTCCAAGTGATACTCCAGATTTTTCAGCAAGTCCAACTCCTATAGGACCAAGTGACACGATAGCTCCAACAGATGTTCCTGTGGCTGTAGAGATAAATCCAGCAATGATAAAAATCCCAGCGGCTATATATTGAGGCGGAATAAATGTAAGTCCAAAATTAACAGCAGAATCAACACCACCCATAGCAGAGGCAACTTGAGCAAAAGCTCCAGCCAAAAGATAAACTATACACATTATAAGAATATCTTCATTTCCGCAACCTTTTAAAAAACTATCAAATTTTTCATTAAAACTTCCTTTAAAAATTAAAAAAGCCACTATGATACCTACAAATATTGCAACTGGTGATGGTAGTTGATAAAATGCCATCTCAGTTCCTTTAAATTGAAGATAACACCCAGTACCTAAATAAACTAAAATAAAAACTAAAAAAGGCACAAGTCCTCTAAAACTACTTTTCTCTTGAGACATCTCTCCCCCTTATAAATTTAATAATCATTACATTATAAAATATATAAGTAAAAAAGTCAATTTTCTATTAAAATTAAAGAAATAAAAAATTCTCATAAAAAGATAAAAAAAATATATGGCATTTAATAAATATTTATGATATAATCTATAAGTTAAATATATAATGAGATAAGGAGAATAAAATGTTTGGAAAATTAGACGAAGTTGTAAAAAGACACGAAGAATTAACTGCATTATTAGGTACTATTGAAGTTGCTAGTGATACAAAAAAAATGATTGAATATAACAAAGCATTAAACGAAATAACTCCAATAGTTGAAAAATATAATGAGTACAAATCATATAAAGAAGATTTAGATTTTATAAAAGAAAATATCAAGTCTGAAAAAGATCACGAAATGAAAGCTATGATGCAAGAAGAGATGGCAGAAATTGAAGAAAAATTACCTGACCTTGAAAATGAATTAAGAATATTACTTCTTCCAAAAGACCCTAACGATAATAGAAACGTTATCATAGAAATAAGAGGAGGAGCTGGAGGAGACGAGGCTGCTCTATTTGCTGGGGACTTATATAGAATGTACACAAGATACGCTGAAAGAAAAAGATGGAAAATAGACGTTATCGAATTCCAAGAAATCGGTGTTGGAGGAGTAAAAGAGGTTGTATTCTCAATCAGTGGACAAGGAGCTTACTCAAAATTAAAATATGAATCTGGAGTTCACAGAGTACAAAGAGTTCCTGAAACAGAGGCTGCAGGAAGAGTTCATACATCAACAGCAACTGTTGCAGTTTTACCAGAAGTTGATGAAGTAGAACAAATTCAATCAATCAACCCATCTGAATTAAAAATTGATACGTATAGATCTGGAGGAGCAGGGGGACAACACGTTAATATGACTGACTCTGCTGTTAGAATTACTCACTTACCTACAGGAATCGTAGTTCAATGTCAAGATGAAAGATCTCAATTAAAAAATAGAGAAAAAGCTATGAAACACTTACTTTCAAAATTATATGAGATGGAATGTGAAAAACAAAGATCTCAAGTTGAAAGCGAAAGAAAACTTCAAGTAGGAAGTGGAGCTAGATCTGAAAAAATAAGAACATACAACTTCCCTCAAGGAAGAATTACAGACCACAGAATAAAATATACTGTTTATCAATTAGAGGCATTCTTAGACGGAGATTTAGAAGAGATGATAGATGCCTTAACAACATTTGACCAAGCTGAAAAATTAAAAAATATTGCGGGGTAGGTCAATGAGATTATTAGAAATAATAAACTTTTCAAAGGAGTATTTGGAAAAATACTCCTTTTCCAAATCTAGGGTAGAAAGTGAAAAGCTAATAGCTTATGTACTTCATATGGATAGGATAAATCTTTATTCAAACTTTGAGATGGAACTTACAGAGAGCGAAAAAAAAGAGATAAAAACTTTTCTTAAAGAGATGGCTAGAAAGAGAAAAGGTTTTGAGGAAATCTTAAAAGAAAAAGAAGATACAAAAGAGATAGAAAAACCTCAAGAGGATTTTAAAAGCGAAAATATAGAAATTCTTACAAAATCAATTCAATATTTAAAAAAATATGGGGTAGATAACGCAAAGCTTGATGCAGAATATATTTTTGCCAATGTTCTTGGAATTAAAAGAAATGCTTTGATGTTAAATTTTCATGATAAAATTTCTGAGGAACAAAAATCACAAATAAGAGAATATATAGTAAGAAGAGGGAAAAAAAGAGAACCACTTCAATATATTCTTAAAGAGTGGGAGTTCTACGGTTTACCATTTATAGTCGACGAGAGAGTTCTTATTCCTAGACCAGATACAGAGATTTTGGTAGAAGAGTGTAAATTTTTATTAGAGGGGCTAGGAAATGACGAGCCTAAGATTTTAGATATCGGTACAGGAAGTGGAGCTATATCTATTTCTCTTGCAAAACTTTTCCCAAAATCAAAAGTTTTTGGTGCTGATATAAGTAAGAAAGCTTTAGAAGTAGCCACTCAAAATAGAGAACTAAATGGCGCGAGCAACGTAACATTTGTGGTGTCAGATGTATTTGAAAATATATTGGAAAAAGATTTTGATCTTATAGTTTCAAACCCACCATATATTCCACTTACTGAGTACGAGGAGCTTATGCCAGAGGTAAAAAATTATGAGCCTATGGGAGCTTTGACAGATAAAGGTGATGGATATTATTTTTATAGAAAAATATCAGAAGAGGCTTATGATTTTCTAAAAAAAGGTGGATACCTTGCCTTTGAAGTTGGATATAATCAAGGTGAAGAAGTTAGTAACATAATGAAAAAAATCGGTTATGAAGTAATGGGAATTATAAAAGATTATGGAAATAATCAAAGGGTAGTTATCGGTAGAAAGGAGTAAAATGTCTACTTTATTAAAAGATTACGAATATGATTTACCAGAAAGATTGATTGGTCAACACCCAAGAGAGCCAAGAGATCATTCAAGACTTATGGTAGTTGATAAAAAAAATCAAACTACAGAGGATAAACATTTTTATGATATAATAGATTATCTAAAAGAGGGAGATGTCTTAGTAAGAAACTCTACTAAAGTTATTCCTGCAAGACTTATCGGAAGAAAAGAAACAGGAGCAGTTTTAGAGATATTTTTATTAAAAAGACAAAGTATAGATACTTGGGAATGTCTAGTAGGACACGCTAAAAAATTAAAACTTGGACAAAAAGTTTATATTGGAGAAAATAACGAACTTGTAGGAGAACTTCTTGAGATAAAAGATGACGGAAATAGAATTATAAAATTTTATTTTGAGGGAGTTTTTGAGGAAGTTTTAGATAAACTTGGAGAAATGCCACTTCCACCATATATAGTTGAGGAGTTAGAAGATCAAACTAGATACCAAACTGTTTATGCAAAAAGAGGAGAATCAGTTGCAGCTCCAACAGCTGGACTTCACTTTACAGAAGAACTTTTAGAAAGAATAAAAGCAAAAGGTATAATAATAGTTGATATATATTTAGAGGTTGGACTTGGAACTTTTAGACCTGTGCAAGTGGAAGATGTATTACAACATAAAATGCATACAGAAAAATTTGAGATACCAAAAGAGGCTTGTGAGATTATAAACAAAGCTAAGAAAGAGGGAAGAAGAATAGTTGCTGTTGGTACTACAACAGTTAGAGCTTTAGAATCAGCTGTTGACAAAAATGGAAATCTTATAGAAGAAGTAGCAGATACAAATATTTTTATCTATCCAGGATATAAATTTAAAATGATAGATGCACTAATTACAAATTTCCATCTTCCAAAATCAACTTTACTTATGCTTGTATCAGCATTTAGTTCAAGAGAGTTTATGCTAAAAGTTTATAGAGAGGCTGTGGAAAAAGAATATCATTTCTTCAGTTTCGGAGATGCAATGTTTATTTATTAATAAATTGAGAGGTAAAATATGAAAATAATAGCAGGAACTGCTAAAGGGAGAAAATTAAAAAGTAGAAAGGGTATGGACACAAGACCAACTCTTGCTAATGTAAAAGAATCACTTTTTTCTATAATTCAAAATTATATAGAAGGGTGTCGTTTCTTAGATCTTTTTAGTGGAACAGGAAATATCGCTTTAGAGGCTCTAAGTAGAGGGGCAGAAAAAGCTGTAATGATAGAAAAAGACCCTGAGGCTCTTAAGGTAATAATCGAAAATATAAATGATTTAGGTTTTGAAAATAAGTGTAGAGCTTATAAAAATGATGTTATAAGAGCTGTTGAAATACTTGGGAAGAAAAAAGAAAAATTTGATATAATATTTATGGATCCACCATATAAAGAGGAACTTTGTAGAAAAGTTTTAAAAGCCATAAGAAAAGCAGATATTTTAGAAAAAAATGGTTTAATAATCTGTGAACACCATATATTTGAAGACTTAATAGCTGATGAAGAGGGATTTAAGTTTACAGATAGAAGATTATACAGTAAAAAGGCAATATCATTCTATGTTAATGAAGAGTAGTTTTTTTAGTGAAGGGAGGAAGAAAAATATGAAAAAATGGGTAATAGCATTGATAATTTTAATTATCGGTATTTCTTCTTTTGCCAAAGAAAAAGTCACTGTAGTAGATGAAAACTATCTTATGGAAAACTATGAAAAGACAAAAGAGTATAATGAAAAATTACGTCTTATGAAAGAGGCGATTGAAAAACAATATTCGGTAACCTTTGATGAAAATATGGATAAATTGGAAAAAACAAAGGAGTACCAAAACTTCAAAAAAACTAGAGAAGAGCTAAGCCAAGAGATTAATCTAGAGATTGAATGGGCTATGTATGTTGTTTGTGAAACTGAAAATTTATATAATAAAGGGATATTCCTTTATGGAAGAACAAATGATATTACAAAAAAGGTGTTAGATTTTTTAAATGAAGAATATAAAAGAGAAAATCCTTTTAAGAAAAAAATGAAAAAAACAGATATAATGGGCGTTATAGCCTAAAAAATAAGGAGTTGTTGCAAATTTAATAAAAAATGCAACAGCCTCTTTTTATTTTTCGGGGATTTGTGATATAATCTATATGTAAGTTTTAAGGAGGAAATATGGATAGATTAAAAAAACAAATAGATTTTTTGATAGAAATTGATAAACTTAAGGGGATACTTCGTCAAAGTCTTGTATTAGACGGAACAAGACGTGAGAATGACACAGAACACTCTTGGCATATGGCAACGTCAGCTTTTATCCTAAGAGAGTATTACAAAAAAGATGTGGATATGGAAAGAGTAATAAAAATGGTACTTATCCACGACGTTGTAGAGATTTTAGCAGGAGATACTCCAGCTTATAGCGACTACTCAGCAGAAGAAAAATATCAAAAAGAAGTGGCTAGTGCAAAAGAAACTTTTGGAATTTTACCAGATGACCAAAGAGAAGAATATATTGCTCTTTGGAATGAGTTTGAGGATATGGAAACAGATGAGTCAAAATTTGCTAATGCTTGTGATAGATTTCAAGGATTTATCCAAAACGTTACAAGTGATGCTCACACTTGGAGAAAATTCAGTCCTAAAAAAAGAAGAATTCTAAAAAGAATGAGACCTATAATAGAATATATGCCAGAAGTTTATAATGGATATATCAAAGACTACTTACAAAAATATATTGACTTAGGTGTTGTAGAAGATGATTTTCCTATAAAAGCTGTGGTTACAGATATGGACGGAACTTTTTTAGCAACAGATAAAAGCATAAGTGATGAAAATAGAGAGGTAGTTGCAAAAGTAATAGACAAAGGTTTAGAATTTGTAGTGGCATCAGGTAGAGATTCTGTAAGCATAAAAGAACTTGTAAAAGATATTTCTGGAATAAAATATATAATCAGTCTAAATGGTGCAAGAGTTTATAAAAATGATGAGATTATATATGAGGCATCTATTGATGAAGACGTATCTTATGATATCCTTTCAAAAGCCAGTGAGATAAATCTTGAGTATAGTGCCACTGGAGAAAAAAATATCTATTATTCACAACTTGATTTAGAATATAAAAATATTATAAATAATCCAAACTCAGGATTAAATTTTATATGTGACAAAGAAAAGAAAAATATATTAAAAGATAAATATCAAAAACTTGTATTCTACAATGATAAAGAAAAATTTAAAGTTTTAAGAGATTATGTAAACGAAAAATATTCAGACAAGGTAAATATATTTGATTCTGGAGATAGAATAATGGATATTGTATCAAAAGAAACAAACAAAGGAAAAGGACTTAGAATAGTGGCTGAGGATATGGGAATAGCCTTAGATGAAATCATAGCTTTTGGAGATAATGAAAATGACCTTTCAATGTTAGAAGAGGTTATCTATTCTGTAGCTATGGGAAATAGTTTGGATATAGTCAAAGAAAAAGTTAGATATGTTGGAAAAACTAATAATGAGAGCGGAGTGGCTAAATTTTTAAATTTATTTTTAAAACTTGATTAGTAAAGGAGTATTATGAAATTTATTTCGTGGAACGTTAATGGTATAAGAGCTTGTATGACAAAAGGGTTTATGGATTTTTTCAAGGAAGTAGACGCAGATATATTTTGTCTTCAAGAAACAAAACTTCAAGCTGGTCAAATAGAGATGGACTTAGAAGGTTATCATCAATATTGGAACTATGCTGAGAAAAAAGGTTATTCAGGAACAGCGATTTTTACAAAAAAAGAGCCAATCAGTGTGGCTTATGGTCTTGGAATAGAGGAACACGACAAAGAGGGAAGAGTAATAACTTTAGAGTTTGATGATTTTTATTTTATAACAGTTTATACTCCAAACTCTCAAACAGAGTTAGCTAGACTTTCATACAGAATGACTTGGGAAGATGATTTTAAAAAATATCTAAAAAAATTAGAAGAGAAAAAACCAGTTATATTCTGTGGAGATTTAAACGTGGCTCACAAAGAGATAGACTTAAAAAATCCTAAGACAAATAGAAAAAATGCAGGATTTACAGATGAAGAGAGAGCTAAATTTACTGAGCTTGTAAATGATGGATTTATAGATACTTTCCGTTATTTCTATCCAGAGATGGAGGGGATCTATTCGTGGTGGTCTTATAGATTCAAAGCTAGAGAGAAAAATGCAGGGTGGAGAATAGACTATTTTATGGTATCTAGTTCTTTAAAAGATAGACTAGAAAGTGCTAAAATCCATACTGAAATCTATGGTTCAGATCATTGTCCAGTGGAGCTTGTTTTAAAATAATTAAAAAATATTAAAAAAATTATTAAAAAACTTTGCATTTTTTCTAAAATTGTGATATAGTGTACCTAACAAAAAACAAAGAGAGGGAAAAATGATGACAATTATCAGCATTATAATAATATCAATAATATGCCTAAAA
Organism: Fusobacterium perfoetens; assembly: GCF_021531475.1. NCBI lineage: Bacteria > Fusobacteriati > Fusobacteriota > Fusobacteriia > Fusobacteriales > Fusobacteriaceae > Fusobacterium > Fusobacterium perfoetens. The sequence goes on from NZ_JADYTX010000002.1 coordinate 38,202, forward strand.
AAGAATATTATAGATAGTATTGTGGTGTTGTAAAAATTGTTATTAATATAAAAATTTAATTAATAAAGGCAACCTGCAAGGGTTGCCTTTTTTTATTCAAAGATTGATAAAGTTTAGCAGGAGGGGATTTATGTACAAAAAAGTATCTACTAATTTGAATTTCGTAGAAAGAGAAAAAGAAATTGAAAAGTTTTGGGAAGAAAACAAGATTTTTGAAAAAAGCTTGGAGTTAAGAAAAGGAGATAAGACATACACTTTCTATGACGGACCACCAACAGCAAATGGAAAACCTCATATCGGTCACGTTTTAACAAGGGTTATAAAAGATATGATCCCTAGATATAGAACAATGAAAGGATATGACGTTCCTAGAAAAGCTGGTTGGGATACTCACGGTTTACCAGTAGAACTAGAAGTTGAAAAACTTTTAGGAATCAACGGAAAAGAACAAATCGAAACTTATGGTTTAGAGCCATTTATAAAAGAGTGTAAACAAAGCGTTTGGAAATATAAAGGAATGTGGGAAGATTTTTCTAAGACAGTTGGATTCTGGGCTGATATGGAAAATCCTTATGTAACTTATGATAATAACTTTATAGAGTCTGAATGGTGGGCTTTAAAACAAATCTGGGATAAAGGACTTTTATACAAAGGATTTAAAATCGTTCCTTATTGTCCAAGATGTGGAACTCCATTATCAAGTCACGAAGTAGCTCAAGGATATAAAGATGTTAAAGAAAGATCAGCAATAGTTAGATTTAAAGTAAAAAATGAAGACGCATATATTCTAGCTTGGACAACTACTCCTTGGACATTACCTTCAAACGTAGCTCTTTGTGTTAACCCTAACGAAGCTTATGTAAAAGTTAAACACGGAGAATACACTTATTATATGGCTGAAGCTTTAGTTGAAGCTGTATTAAAAGAAAATTTTGAAATTTTAGAAAGATATACTGGAAAAGATTTAGAATACAAAGAATATGAACCATTATTTGATTTTGTAAATCCAAATAAAAAATGTTGGTTTGTAACTTGTGACACTTATGTAACATTAACTGATGGTACAGGAGTAGTTCATATTGCTCCAGCTTTCGGGGAAGATGACGCCAACGTTGGAAGAAACTACGATTTACCATTTGTACAACTTGTAGACGCTAAAGGGGAAATGACAAAAGAAACTCCTTGGGCTGGAACTTTCTGTAAAAAAGCTGATAATCCAATCTTAGTTGACTTAGAAGAAAGAGGACTATTATTTGACGCTCCAAAATATGAGCATAGTTATCCACACTGCTGGAGATGTGATACACCACTTATCTATTATGCAAGAGAATCTTGGTTTATCAAAATGACAGCTGTTAAAGAAGACTTAATCAAAAATAATAATAAAATTAACTGGATTCCAAAAAGTATCGGTAAAGGACGTTTTGGAGATTGGCTAGAAAATGTACAAGATTGGGGAATCAGCCGTGACAGATATTGGGGAACTCCACTTAACGTTTGGGAATGTGAATGTGGTCACAGACACGCAATCGGAAGTATCCAAGAATTAAAAGAGATGTCACCAAACTGCCCTGAAAATATCGAACTTCATCGTCCATATATAGACGAAGTAACTATTACTTGTCCTCACTGTGGAAAACAAATGAGAAGAGTAAAAGAAGTTATCGACTGTTGGTTTGACTCTGGTTCAATGCCATTTGCTCAACATCACTATCCATTTGAAAATCAAGATTTGTTTAAACAACAATTCCCAGCTGATTTCATTTCAGAAGCTGTAGACCAAACAAGAGGTTGGTTCTATTCATTATTAGCTGTTTCAACATTGATTTTCAATGAAGCACCATATAAAAACGTAATAGTTCTTGGACACGTTCAAGATGAAAATGGACAAAAAATGTCTAAATCTAAAGGAAATGCTGTTGACCCATTTGAAGCACTAGCTACTTATGGAGCAGACGCAATTCGTTGGTATTTCTATATTAACTCAGCTCCTTGGTTACCAAATAGATTCCACGGAAAAGCAGTTCTTGAAGGACAACGTAAATTTATGTCAACTTTATGGAACACTTATGCTTTCTATGTATTATACGCTGAGATAGATAAATTTGATCCTACAAAATATACTTTAGATAAATCAAAACTTACAGTAATGGATAAATGGTTATTATCTAAATTAAACACTGTCGTAAAAGAAGTAGATGAAAACTTAGCTGATTACAAACTTCTTGAAGCTGCAAGATGTATGCAAGATTTCGTTGATGAGTTAAGTAACTGGTACGTAAGAAGAAGTAGAGAACGTTTCTGGGTACAAGAAATGACAGAAGATAAAATCACAGCTTACATGACTTTATACACAACTTTACTAACTATGGCAAAACTTGCTGCTCCAATGATTCCATTTATGACAGAAGAAATTTACCAAAATATAGTTAGACAAGTAAATCCAGATGCTCCAGAAAGTATCCATTTATGTGACTATCCAGTAGTTGATGAAACTGTAATTGATAAAGAATTAGAAGATAATATGGAAGAAGTTCTACAAATCGTAACTTTAGGAAGAGCTTGTAGAAATGCTGCTAATATTAAAAATAGACAGCCACTTGCTAACATCTATGTTCAAGCTGAAAATAAATTAAATGAACTTTATCAAAATATAGTTAAAGAAGAATTAAATATCAAAAATATTGAATTCACTGAAGATTCAGCTCAATTTACTTCTTACAAATTTAAACCACAATTAAAAACTTTAGGTCAAAGATTTGGTAAAAAAGTAAATGAAATTAGAACTCTACTTGCTGACATTGATGGAAAACAAGCTAAAAAAGATTTAGATACACTTGGATTTGTAACTTTAGTATTATCTGACGGAGAAGAAGCTAAACTTGCTGAAGCTGATCTATTAATCGAAACAGTTCAAAGCGAAGGATATGTACCTTTAACTGATAGAGGAATAACTGTAGTTCTTGATACAAACTTGACTCCTGAATTACTAGAAGAAGGATTTGTAAGAGAAGTTGTAAGTAAAATCCAAGCAATGCGTAAAGAGGCAGATTTCAATATCACAGACCATATTCAACTATTTGTAGCTGAAAATGATAAGATAAAAGAAATCGTTTCAAGAAACGCAGAAGCAATTAAATATGATACTTTAACAGACGAAGTTGTATTTGATACTGTTGATGGATTCGTTCAAGATGTAAATATCAACGGAGAAAAAGTTAAATTTGGAATTAAAGTAAAATAATAAAATGATTTTTTGATAGGTTGCTATAAAAGGCAACCTATTTTTTAATTTTTTATAATAAAACAAAAAAAGAAAAAAGGCTCAGTATTTAAACTGAACCTTTTGGTGATTAAGCTATATCCGAGAATTATTCTCCTGCTGATATTGCTCCAACTGGACATCCACCAGCACAAGCTCCACAGTCAACGCAAGCGTCTCCTATAGTGAATTTTCCGTTATCGTTAGCTGATATTGCTCCAACTGGGCAAGTTCCTTCACAAGCTCCGCATCCAACACAAGTATCTTGATCTATTACGTGCATTTTCATTCCTCCTATTTTTTCTTTTAAAAAATTTTATTTTTTTACTAGTGATATGTTTAGTATACATTAACTTTTATTTTTTGTCAAGAGTTTTTTTGAAAAAATGTGTTAATATGAAACAAGAAAGTTTTGAGGGGCAAAATATTTTTAAGAGTTTATTTTCAGAGGTTAAAAATTAATATTAAAAAAATTATCTACAGAAAAAATATTTTATTTTATAGAAAAATACGAAAATAATACAGTAAAGAGCTATCTAATAAATAATTGATATATTTTTACCTTTGTTATATAATAGAATTATTAAAATTAAAAAAGTAAGGTGAATTATGGGAAAAAATATAGTTTCTTTAATAATTTTTGATACAGAAACAAATGGCTTAACAATAGATGATTCTGTCCTTTCCATTTCTGCTGTAAAAGTTTTTTATGATTTGGAAAATGAGAGATTTTTAAAAGATTTTGAAGAGTATGATAGGTATTATTATATCCGTGAGGGAGAGGAAGAAAACGAGGGAGCTATCAGTGTAAATGGGCTTAATCGAGATGAGATAACAAAAAGAAGAGGGGAAAATTGTCAATATCCAAAATATTTTTACGAAGATATAAAAAGTTTTGAAAGATTTTGTGATGGTGCGAGACATTTTATAGGGCATAATATAAAATTTGATTTAAAATATATTGAGGGGCATATGAATATTGAAAATACTTTTGATACTATGTACACTAACAAATATGTTTTGAAACTACCCTCAAATTATGGATATAAAAATCCAAAACTATCTGAAACAGCAGATTATTACCAAATTGATGTAGGACAATATAGTTTTCACTCAAGTCTTGATGATGTCAAAGTAACAGCAAAGATTTTTAGACTGATGTGCAAGAATAAAAATAAAAACGCAATGGAATTTTTAAGAAAATAAAAAGGTAAATTTATGAATATAGAAGCTTTAAAAATTTTAAAAAAAATATATGGTTATGACTCTTTTAGAAAGGGACAGAACTATATAATAAAAAGTATTCTTTCTAAAAGAGATACTTTGGGAGTGATGTCAACAGGTGGGGGAAAATCTATCTGTTATCAAATCCCAGCTCTTATGTCAGAGGGGATTGCTGTGGTTATATCTCCGCTTATCTCTTTGATGAAAGACCAAGTGGATAGTTTGAAAATTCTTGGGATAAATGGTGTATATGTAAATTCAACTCTCACAAGGGAAGAGTATAAGAAAGTTGTAGGAGAGTTAAGAAGTGGAAAAGTAAAACTTTTGTATTTGTCCCCTGAAAGAATTGTAAATGAAAAATTTATAAACTTTATGAAAACTTTAAATCTTTCTTTTATTGCTGTTGATGAGGCGCACTGTATCTCACAGTGGGGACACGATTTTAGAAAGAGCTATTTAGAAATCCCTAAATTTGTAAAAGGGATAGGGAAAAAACTTCCAATCCTTGCCTTAACTGCTACAGCCACTCCAAGAGTGATGAAAGATATAGAAAATCTTTTGGAGATGACAAATACTTACAAATATGTTGATGGTTTTGATAGAGAAAATCTATTTTTTAAAGTGGAAAAAATAAGCGAGTCTGTTATAAAAAATTCAGAAGTTTATATCAGTAAATATATAAGAAAACATAAAAATATGTCTGGGATAGTTTATGCAAGTACTAGAAAAGAGGTAGACGGGCTTTATAGTTATTTAAAAGATATAAAAAATTATAGTGTTGGAAAATATCACGCAGGTCTTACAAAGGAAGAGAGAACTGAGGCACAGGAGAAATTTTTAAAAGATGATATTAAGATTATGATAGCTACTAATGCTTTTGGTATGGGGATTGATAAATCCAACGTTAGATATGTAATCCATAAAAATATACCAAAGGATTTGGAAAGTTATTATCAAGAGGCTGGTCGTGCTGGAAGAGATGGATTACCAAGTGAGGCAATTTTGCTTTTTGATGAAAAAGATATTGCCACACAGGATTTTTTTATAGATAATAACGACGAGCTAGATGATGTTCAAAGAAAAATAAAACGGGAAAAATTAGATGAGATGGTGAGATACGCCAATCTTACAAGTTGCTATAGGGAGTTTATTCTGAAATATTTTGGAGATAAGAGAATAAAAAATTATTGTGGTAACTGTGGAAATTGTAGAAATGCAAAAGATGTGGAAGATTTAACAATAGAAACAAAAATGGTTATCTCCTGCATAGGCAGAGCCAAAGAAAAAATTGGTATCTCTACTCTTGTTAATATTTTACTTGGAAAAGCTGATACTAAAATAGAGAGAAAAGGTCTGAGAGAACTTTCAACATTTGGTATAATGAAAGATAGAAATCAAGAGTGGCTAGAGGAGTTTATAAACTTTTTGATTTTAGAAAATTATATAGAGCTAACAGCAGGAAGTTATCCAACAGTCCAACTGAATAAAAACTCCTATGAAGTTTTAAAGGATATTAAAAAAATCCAAAGAAAATTAAATGAGGTTGTTACTTTTGATTACTACGAAAATAATCTTTTCCAAAAACTAAATGGTCTTAGAAAGAAAATAAGTGAAAAGGAAAATGTAGCTCCATATATAATTTTTTCTGATATGACTTTATTTGAAATGGCTGAGAAAAAACCTAAAAATCGTTGGGAAATGTTAAAGATAAAAGGTGTGGGAAATCAAAAGTTTAAAAATTATGGAGAGGATTTTTTAAATATTATAAATGAGTTTTCTGAGGAAGATTTGGAAAAATTAAAAATAGAAAATATTATAGATGAAGAATATTTAGAGATAAGTAAAATAGAGAACTTAAAGAGAGAATTAAACTTAAATATGAACACTCAAAAATTAAAAGATATAATTATTAAAAATTTATTTTTATAAAAAATAAACTTTTTTTAAAGAAATGTAGTCTATATGGTATAACGATGAATAAAAATTGTTATAATAAATTTCTCTCCCCAAAAGAAATATATAAAAATCCACTTTTCTATATATGAAGAGTGGATTTTTATTTTACTATTAAGTTACTAAAAAATTAAAATAATTTCTTGATTATTTATAAAAAATATTATAAAATTATATGCTAAATTATAATTTTAAGGGGGATTTTATGAAATTTTTACCTATCGGTCTTTTATTTGTTTCAAATATTTTTATGTCATTTGCCTGGTATGGACATCTAAAAAATACAGGAAGTGCTTTATGGTTTGCCATAGTTTCTAGCTGGGCAATAGCATTCTTTGAATATTGTTTCTCTATTCCAGCTAATAGAATAGGTTCTCAATATTTCACAGTGGCTCAATTAAAAATAATACAAGAAGTTGTCACTTTAGTTGTATTTTCTGGATTTTCAGTTTTATATCTTAAACAAGAGTTTAAATTAAATTATATCTATGCTTTTATCTGTCTTATAGGTGCAGTATACTTTATGTTTAAAAAATAAATATAAAAAAATAAGGAGTTGTCGTTTGACAACTCCTTGTTCTTTAAATAAGAAACTATTTAGCTTGGTTTTCTTCTTCAGCTATAAGTCTGTTGATTTCATCTATTACGATATCAGCGTTTAATCCGTGAGATTCGATACCTTCTCCTAAAGTTTCTCCAGCTGCTACCATACATCCGATACATCCTAAACCATATTTTCTAAATACCATTCCTACTACTGGATATTGTCTTGCAACTTCAAGTATGTTACTATCTCTTGTTACCATATATAATCACTCCTTAGTTTAAAATAAATTTTTTCACTGTTATTATACTAGATTTTTCTTTCGTTGTCAATAAAATAAGAGATTAAATATTTTAGTCTACAAAACTATTTTTTTATAAGTATATTTTTAAAATCAAATTTTTCTAAAATATATATTTATCTTCCTACAACGTTTAAAAGGTCGTGGACTCTTACAATTCCCACAAGTTCTCCATTTTTCATAACAGGAAGTACAGAGATTTGGTTTTCTCTATTTTCCATAAGATCAAGAGCTTCTATTGCCATTATACTTTCTTCAGCATAAGTGAAATTCTTTGTCATTATATCTTGAGCTTTCATTTTGAAAAATTCTTCTTTTTTAGATAGAGCTCTTCTTAGATCTCCCTCTGTTATTATTCCTACCATTTTGTTATGCTCATTCATAACACAAACTGCTCCAAGTCTTTTTTTAGTCATATTAAGAATAAGCTCATCAACCGATGAAATATCTTTTACAAGAGGAAGACTATCTCCAGAGTGCATAACATCTCTAACTTTCATAAGAAGTCTTCTTCCTAAAGTTCCACCGGGGTGATAAACAGCAAAATTTTCAGGTTTAAAATTTCTTCTAGCTATTAAAATAGCAGCTAGAGCATCCCCCATTACAAGAGTAGAAGTAGATGATGCCATTGGAGCAAGATTTAAAGGACAACCCTCTTTTTCAATTCCAATATTTAAAATATATTTTGCCTCTCTTCCAAGAGGAGATTTTTCATTTCCTGTCATAGCTATAAGAGTAGCACCTATTCTTTTTATAGATGGAATAAGTGATAAGACTTCTTCACTGTTTCCACTGTTTGATATAGCAATAACCACATCTTCTTCACAGATCATTCCTAAATCTCCGTGTAATCCTTCAGCAGAGTTCATAAATATTGCGTGTGTTCCTGTTGAGGCAAGAGTTGCGGCGATTTTTTTTCCAATAAGTCCAGATTTTCCAATTCCTGTTATTACAACTTTACCCTTTGAATTAAGAATCAATTCAACCACATTTTCTATACTTTCATTTATTTTATCTCTAACCTTTATAAGTTCTTCTATCTCTGAATCGAATAATTTTTTTGCAATTTCTACTGTATTCATCTAAACATCTCCTTTAAAAATATTCTTACAATCACATTATACCACTTTATACAAATAAAAAAAACTACCTTTATTAAAATTAATAAAGATAGTTTTGATAATTATTTTATATTTTCAAAATATTTAAAAAGTCTTTCTCTTTCAGTTTCTAAATCTTTGATAAGTCCTTCGATTATTTCTAGAGCAGATTCTCTTTTTGTAACCATAGATGCAACTTGTCCAGCCATTACGCTTCCTTCTTTTACATCTCCATCGATAGCAGCAAGTCTTAATTTTCCAGTTCCTTTAGCTTCTAAATCTTCTACACTTGCTCCATGTTTTTCCATTTCAAGAAGTTCTTTTGCTAATTTATTTTCAATTACTCTAACAGGGTGTCCAGTGTAATTTCCAGTTGCAACAGTTGATCTGTCTTTAGCTTTTATTATAGCTTCTTTGTAGTTGTCGTGAACTGTACATTCGTCAGCAACTATAAATTTAGTTCCAACTTGTACTCCTTCAGCTCCAAGAGCGAAAGCAGCTAGGAATTGTTTTCCTCCTCCAACTCCTCCAGCTAAGATAACAGGGATTGATACAGCTTCGGCTATTTGTGGAGTAAGAGCCATTGTTGTGATTTCTCCAATATGTCCTCCAGCTTCTAATCCTTCAGCAACTAAAGCGTCAGCACCGATTTTTTCCATTCTTTTTGCAAGAGCCACAGAAGAAACAACAGGTATAACTTTTATTCCAGCTCCTTTTAATTTTTCCATATATACTCCAGGGTTTCCAGCTCCAGTAGTTACTACTTTTACTCCCTCTTCTATACAAACATCTATTTGTTCAGCCACGTTTGGCATCATTAGCATTAGGTTAACTCCAAATGGATTTTCAGTTATCTCTTTAGCTTTTTTTATCTCTTTACGAAGAATATCAACAGGCATACCTCCACCAGCGATTATTCCTAATCCTCCAACTTTTGAAACGTGTCCAGCTAAATTTCCATCAGCTATCCAAGCCATAGCCCCTTGAAAAATAGGATATTTTATTCCTAATAATTGACAAACTCTATTATTTTTCATTTAACCTCCTATGGTTCTCTAAAGTATTTTCTCTGTGATTATATCATTTTTTTTAAATTTCTTCAAATTTTTCCTAAAACTAATAACTAAACTTTTCATCTATATAAGTATCAAAAATTTCTTTTGGTCTAAGAGATTTTCTAAGTTCTAAGAATTTGTTTAGTCTTTCTTCTGAGCTGTTTATAATAAGTTCTTCAGGATAGTCAACTTCTTCAATAATTTTTCTAGCTAAGTCTGTATGTCCTACCAAACGACAATAGTGAGAGTCAGTATTAACAGTTATAAAGCAACCGTATTTTTTAGCGATTCTTGCTACCTCGCTACATCTTTCATAAGAACCAATTCTTGTTCCTCCTAGAGAGCTATTATTTATTTCCAAAGCCACGTTACATTCTTTTGCAACTTTTATAACTTCTTCAAAATCTATAGGAAACTCTTTATTTCCTGGGTGAACTAAAATATCTATTTTTTGAGATTTTATAATATTGATAGCGGATTTTGTATTTTTTTCTATTGGTTGGTATTTATGATATTCTCTACAACCGTGGAAACCACAAAGTATAATATCAAGATGTTGATAGATAGCTTGATTTATATCAAATTCTCCATTTTCTCCAATTATATTTGCCTCAACTCCTTTTAAAACTCTTACTCCTTTGATAACGTTTGGAAGAACTCTTATATTTAAAAGTTGCCACCAGTGAGGAGTATCCAAAAGAGCAGGACCGTGGTTTGTAATAGCTATTACTTTCATACCTTTTTCAGCAGCATAAGTAACATTTTCTTCGATTGTGCTAAAAGCGTGAGGATTAGTATTACTATGTACGTGCAAATCTATTTGATAATCCATAAAAATTTTTTGTGTATTACTACACCCTCCTTTATAAAAAATATTTTCTAAGAATATTATATCATATTTTTTCGATACTTATATATTTTATTAAGAAAATAATTTTACTTTTTTATCATCACAATGGTATAATATAATGTAAAATTAAAAATGGAGGTAAAAAATTAATGTTAAATATATTTAATGTAAGAGTATATGGATTAGAAGAAAGTGCAAAAGCTAGTGGTTATCCAATGATTAGTGGAATGATACCAGCTTATGACGATGATATTTGTGAGCTTTCTGAAAAAGATATAAAAAGAATAGAAAAATTAGGAAATGCAATCCCAGCTAGTGGACACGATTGTTTTTTAAAAGGGATAACAGTACAATTTGATATTACATACCCTAACTATTGGACTCCACAATTCCAAAGATACCACTTTGCAGATATAGTAAGTTCAACTTCTAAAATGCACAGAATAACTAAAATGAATTTAAAAGAAACTTGTAATAAATATGTAGATGATGTTGTTATAGAAAATCTTCAAAAATGGGTAGATATTTATAACTCTTTTGAAGCTGGAGAGGAAACAAAAAAAGTTGGAGATAAAGAATACACTCAATATGAAATCTTTATGAAAATAATTTCTAACGCTCCATTAGGTCTTGAACAAACAATGAGAGTTACAACAAACTATCTTCAATTAAAAACTATTTACAATCAAAGAAGACATCACAAACTTAAGGAAGATTGGGGAGCTTTCTGTGATTGGTGCTTAACTCTACCAAGATTTAAAGAGCTTTGCTTAAATAGATAAGAGAATTAGGGCTGTCGTTTTGGACAGCTCTTTTGTTTCAATGTATAAATGTATATATATTTTTTTAATAATTAATTTATTTAATAGTATACTTAAAAGTAGATATTATTAATTAAAACTTTCTAATAAAAAAGATAGGGGTAAGATTTGTTTTTATTTTTTTGGGAAAAAATTAGAAAAAGTTGGTTAAAAAATCAAAAAAATTTAAAAAAATTAAAAAATATATATGAAATATATAATTTATGTGATAGAATGTATTGTAAAATAAAATTTTTAATATATATTTTCAATATATTAGGAGGAAAGATGGATTTACATTATCTAAAAATTTTCTATGAAGTTGCCAAGGAAAAAAGTTTCACAAAGGCAGCTACTAAACTGTATATCAATCAGTCTGCAGTTTCTATTCAAATTAAAAAATTTGAAGAACTATTAAATGCGAAATTATTCGATAGAAGTTCTAAGAAAATAAGACTTACTTATACAGGAGAGGCTCTTTATAGAATGGCTGAGGATATTTTTAACAAAGTCCAAAGAGCTGAAAAAGAGATAAATAGAATTATAAAACTTGGAAAGGCAAAAATAATTATAGGTTCTACTTCAATTATAGGTGACCCATTACTTCCAAAATTAATGAAAGAGTTTAGTGAAGAATACCCAGAGATTGAGTATGAAATTCAAATTTCTGATAAGCCAACACTTTTAAAAACTCTTAAAGAGGGAGGAATAGATATCGCTTTAGTTGACGAAGAGCATATTGTTGACCCTAATCTTGATATTATCACAGTTGAAAAAGTTCCATACTATTTAATAACTGGTGATGAAAATATAAATATTACAAATGTTGCTGATTATCCTCTAATCAGTAGAAATAATGTTCCAAATAACTTAAAGGCTATTAATTTCCTTGAAGAAAAATATCAAATTAATTTTGATAATAGAATTATAGTTCAAGGAAGTTTACAAATAATAAAAGGAATGGTAAAAAATAAACTTGCCAATGTAATTTTACCTTATTATGCTATTGATAAAGAGATAAAAAATGGTGAGTTTAAAGTTATTGAAGAGATTGTAGATGTAAAAGATGGATATCAAGTTATAGTGACAAAGGATAAAAATACTTTAGTTCCTATTATTAAATTCTTAAACTTTATATCTAGCTACAAATTATTAAAATAGAGGAGGGGCAATGAATCTTATAGAGTCTTATAAAACTGAACTAGAACTTTTAAAAAGTTTTATAGAACAAGAAGAAAAAGAAAAAATGACAGAAAAAGTTGCAAGTGAATTAGCTAAAGCTTTTTCTAATGGAAATAAAGTTTTAATCTGTGGAAATGGTGGAAGTAATAGTGACGCACTTCATTTTGCAGAGGAGTTTACAGGAAAATTTAGAAAAGAAAGACGTGCTTTACCAGCTATCGCTATATCAGAGTCTTCTCATATTACTTGTGTTGGTAATGATTATGGATTTGATTATATTTTCTCAAAAGGTGTTGAGGCTTTTGGAAAAGAGGGAGATTTATTTATAGGTTTATCTACTAGTGGAAACTCTTCTAACGTAATAAAAGCAGTTGAGATGGCAAAATCTCTAGGAATGAAAACAGTGGGACTTCTTGGAAAAGACGGAGGAAAGTTAAAAGGACTTTGTGACTTTGAATTTGTTATTCCAGGGGAAACTTCTGATAGAATCCAAGAGATTCATATGATGATTTTACATATAATTATCGAAGGTGTTGAAAGAATAATGTTCCCTGAAAACTACTAATTTTAGGAGTTGATTTTATGAAAAAACTGATACTTGGATTTTTTATTCTGTTACAAACTATTATTTTTTCTGATGAAAATATTGGATATATCTCCTCTTTTAATATTTTAAGATTGGGAGCCAATGAAAAAAATTATAAAGAGGTTGGAAAAATCTTAAGCAGTTTTGACATTGTAGGTTTAGAAGAGGTATTTTCTGAGGCTGGAGTTCAAAAAGTAGTAGATGAACTAGAAAAAGTTACTAGTGTAGATTGGGATTATCATATGACTTCTTACCCTGTTGGAACTAAAAAATATAAAGAACATTATGCTTATGTATTTAGAACTGACAGAGTAAAATTTTTAAAATCTCGTGGATATTTTAAAGATAGACAAAATGATTTCATAAGAGAACCTTATGGAGCTGATTTTAAAATAGGTAATATGGACTTTACTTTTGTTCTTTTACACTCTATCTATGGAGATAAAAAAAGTTTTAGGGTGGCTGAGGCTAACTCTTTGAGAAAAGTTTATGATTATTTTCAAGATATGGATAAAGAAGAGAATGATATTATAATAGGTGGAGATTTTAATCTATCTGTTAGAGATAACGGTTTTAAAAATCTTCTTTCTCACGAGGATAAAATTATCTATTGTATCTCTCCAAATCTTAAGACTACAATAGGAACAAAAGGACTTGCAAATCAATACGATAATATTTTTATATCAAAATATACAAGTGAGTTTACAGGAAATAGTGGAACTTTAGATTTTACAAGAAAAAATTATAAAAAAGCGAGAAAAGAAGTATCAGATCATCTTCCTATTTTTATAGAAGTGAATATTTCAAAAGATGATGATTAAGTAACAAAGAGATTGTTGTGAAAGCAACAACCTCTTTATTTTTATATTTTAGAATGGAGTTTATATGGAAAAAAGAGCTTTTGTTTTTTTTAATGGGGTTATGGACTGGGAAAATTCTTATTATAAAAAACTTTTAGAAAATGAGAAAAACATTTACTGTGCTGACGGTGGTACAAAATATGCTTTGGATATGGGAGTTGTACCTTTAGAGATTTGGGGAGATTTGGACTCTTTGGACAAGTCTTATATAGAAAAAGCTAAAGAATTAAATGTAAAAATTTTAAAATTTAATGCAGATAAAGATTTTACAGATGGAGAACTTATAGTAAAATATCTTTCTGAAAAAGGTTTTGATAAGATTTATATTTTAGGAGGACTTGGAGGAAGAACAGACCATTTCCTAACAAATCTTAATATTGTTTTTAAATATGATAATATTATTTTTCTTGATGAAAAGGAGATTATTTTTAGAGTAGAAGATGGAATGGAGATAAAAAATAGAAAAAATCATACTATATCTTTTATCCCAATGAGCAGTGAAGTAAATAATATTTATCTTGAGGGATTTAAGTATCCTCTTAATGGATATAATCTAAAACTTGGAGAAAGTATATGTAACAGTAATATAATTGTAGAAGACTTGGCAAAGGTAAAATTTTCTTCAGGAAAACTACTGGGAGTATTACAAAAATTTTAACTTTTTAATTTGATTTTTATTGATAACTATGGTAGAATATTACCCGAAAAATAATTTTTTACAAAAAATTTAATATAACTTGGAGGTTTTTATGAACGAAATTTCTACTAAGGGAAAGTTAATACTAGGACTTCAACACGTATTAGCTATGTTTGGAGCTACTGTATTAGTTCCTTTTCTTACTAAGTTAAATCCATCTGTTGCACTTTTAACAGCTGGTGTTGGAACTCTTATTTTCCATCTATGTACTAAAAAAATAGTTCCAGTTTTCTTAGGTTCTTCTTTTGCTTTTATAGGAGCTATCGCCCTTGTATTACAAGAAGAGGGAATTGCTGCTGTTAAAGGTGGAGTAATAGCTGCTGGTCTTATCTATGTACTTATGAGTTTTCTTGTAAGAATATATGGAATTGAAAAGATTAAATCTTTCTTCCCACCAATAGTTGTTGGACCAATAATAGTTGTTATAGGATTAAGACTTAGTCCTACTGCTATTTCAATGGCTGGATTTTCAAATGGAAGATTTGATCCAAAAAGTTTATTAGTTGCTGGAACAGTTGTTATCAGTATGGTTGTTATCTCTTCTGTTGGAAAATCTTTCTTAAGACTTATACCAATATTAGTTTCTGTTATTATAGGTTATGTTCTTTCTATATTCTTAGGAATGGTAGATTTCACACCTATAAGAGAGGCTAGTTGGATAGGATTTTCTCAAGATGCAATGACATCACTTACAACTTTACCTGATTTTTCTTTAACAGGAATTTTAGGAATTGCTCCAATAGCTTTCGTTGTTTTCATTGAACATATTGGAGATATTACAACAAACGGAGCTGTTGTTGGAAAAGATTTCTTTAAAAATCCCGGAATCAGTAGAACTTTATTAGGAGATGGACTTGCTACAATCGCTGCTGGATTCTTAGGTGGACCTGCAAATACAACTTATGGAGAAAATACAGGAGTTCTTGCAGTAACAAAAGTTTACGATCCAAGCATTTTAAGAATTGCTGCTTGTTACGCAATCGTACTTTCTTTCATTGGAAAATTTGGAGTAATATTACAAACTATTCCATCACCAGTTATGGGAGGAATTTCAGTTATTCTATTTGGAATGATAGCTTCTGTTGGAATGAGAACTCTTATTGAATCACAACTTGATTTCTCACTATCAAGAAACTTAATAATAGCTTCTCTTATCTTAGTATTTGGAATTGGGATTGATAACGTTGTTATCTGGAAAACAGTTTCATTATCAGGATTAGCTATTGCGGCTTTTGTAGGAATTATTTTAAATAAAATTTTCCCAGAGACAGAATAAAAAATAAAAGGATTAACTTTCTCAAATTAATGAGGGTTAATCCTTTTTTTCTATTATTTAATATTTATTTCTAAGAAATTATCTTTTTTATTATCCATTGGAAAAGATTGATATTTAACTGATGAAAAATCTATTTTCTTTAAATCAATTTTTCTTATTTGGCTGTTATCCATAGTTTTATAATAAAATTCTCTATTTGATAAGTCACTAACTGCTGTCCATTGAGTAGCACTTATTACATCTTTTGGAATATTTCCTTTGTATTCTTTTGGAAACTCTATCTCAATAGGTATATCAAAATTATTTAGAATATGAAAAGCTTTATTGACTGCAAGTTTTGTATTTTCAACCTCTCCGATAGTATTTACATAGAAAAATGCTCTAATAAATCTTGATGGAGGAGTTATATCTCCAGGAAGTCCCAAAGCTCCTGTTCCAGCTCCAAAAGAAAATAATTCTTCTCCATTTACATTAAAAGAGTTAGCATTTCCAGAATAAATATTTATATAATTGTTAAGATTTTTTATATGCCATTCATAGTCAGGAGAATTTGTTAATACTCCAACTTTATTATCATAAATTTTTATTTCACCATTGTTAACTATTTCTAAAACAATATTATTTCCTCTAACGTCTCCTATTCTCCAATGAGCTGTTGGAAGAGGTTTTCCTTTATCATCATAACCAATATTTACAACTTTTATTTTTTTAATTTCCTCTTTTACTTCATCTACTGTCTCAAAGTTTGACAAAATCCAAGTTACCAATTCCATATCAGCAATAGATATATTAGCTTTTGATTTTTCATGTTCTGCTAAACTTCCATAGTGAGGAAAATAAAAAAGTCCTGCATTTAACCCTTTTTCGTTTATCCCCTCTCCGATAAACTGGTCAACCACAACACTAGCTCCAACAAATCCATATTTAGCCTTCCACTTAAGTCCATTAATTTTACCCTCTGTTGTAAGAGCTTTAAACTCTCTACCCCTTGGAGAAATAATAATTTTTCCATTTATATTACTTTCTCCAAATTCAATAGTTCTTCCTTGGACGAGATCTCCATTTTGAGTCCTAAGACTTATCCCAGTACAAGGATATGTAATAGCTGATGCCATCAAAAAAAGCGATAATATTGTTTTCTTCATAAGTCCCTCCTTTGCTGTATATTTTTTTAGACTTTGTTATTTCAAAAAAGTTTGAAATATTTTATTTTTCTTAAAATTAAATGATGATTTTTTTCAAAAAATATAGTACAATAGTAGTAGAGAAATTTATAATAGGTGATACTGTGGACAGTTTTTTTCAATCCTTTGATAAAATTATTTTTTACAAAATAATTTTTATTTTTATTGCTTTTAATGTTGGGATTAAGTTTCCAGATTGGGATTTTCATCTAAATCTAAAACATAGAAGTATAGTAACTCACAGTCCTCTTATTTTAATAATTCTTTTACAATTTTACATAATGGAAAAAAGTGAGTTTTTGAGAATATTTATAAGTGGTTTTGCAATGGCTTTGACATTACACTTTATATTTGATATTTTTCCAAAAGGTTGGTCAAGGGGGGCTTTGTTACATGTGCCGATATTAAAACTTGAACTTAAACCTTTTATATCAAAAAGTTTTTTTGCAGGCTTTATAGTTATATCACTATTTATATCACTTTATACTACAAAGAATTTGGAGGAATATTTTCTACTTGGAATTTTTTCTGTAATTAAAATTATAAGAGATATAAAAAAAGAGGGGAAATTATTTAGACCTTTATGTTTGTTTCTAGTAAGTTTTTTATTGGTAGGAAACATAAAATATGATTCTTTGCAAAAAGAATTGATAAAAAATGGTTCTTTTTTGGTTAAACAATTTGACAAAATAAGTAAAAAAATAATATAATATGATGATTATTAATATTGAAAGGGGAATTTTTAAATGAAGGATATTAATCTTTTATCAACAAAAGCTAATGAAATCAGAAAAAACATTGTTTCTATGATAACAGAGGCTAAATCTGGACATCCAGGAGGATCTTTATCAGCTACTGATATTTTAACAACATTATATTTTCACGAAATGAATATTGATCCAAACAATCTAAAAATGGAGAACAGAGACAGATTTGTTTTATCTAAAGGACACGCTGCTCCTGCTCTTTACGCAACTTTAGCTGAAAGAGGATACTTTGATAAATCTCTTTTAAAAACTCTTAGAAAATACGGTTCTATTTTACAAGGTCATCCTGACATGAAAAAAGTACCAGGAGTAGAAATTTCTACTGGGTCTTTAGGTCAAGGTTTATCTGTTGCTAATGGAATGGCTTTAAACTCTAAAATCTACGGAATCGATTACAGAGTTTACGTAATAATGGGAGATGGAGAAACTCAAGAGGGACAAGTTTGGGAAGCTGCAATGACAGCAAGCCACTACAAATTAGATAACGTTTGTGCTTTCTTAGACTTTAACAATCTTCAAATAGATGGTAATGTTGATAAAGTTATGGGTATCGAACCTGTTGCGGATAAATGGAGAGCTTTTGGTTGGCACGTAATCGAAATTGATGGACACAACTTTGAAGAAATTATAGCTGCTCTTGACGAAGCAAAAACAGTTAAAGGTAAACCAACTTTAGTTGTTGCAAAAACAGTTAAAGGTAAAGGAGTTTCATTTATGGAAAACGTTTGTGGATTCCATGGAGTTGCACCTACAGCTGAAGAATGTAAAAAAGCTTTAGAAGAATTATCTTGTAATGACTAATTAGAAAAGATTTAAAAAATTTTTGGAGGATTTAATAATGATAAAAAAAGCAACAAGAGAAGCTTATGGAGAAGCTTTAGTTGAACTTGGTAAAATAAATAAAGATGTAGTTGTTTTAGACGCTGACCTTTCTGGTTCTACTAAAACTAGTTCTTTCAAAAAAGTATTTCCTGAAAGACATATAAACGTTGGGATAGCTGAGGCTGACTTAGTAGGAACTGCTGCCGGACTTGCAACTTGTGGAAGAACAGTATTTGCATCTACTTTTGCAATGTTTGAAGCAGGACGTGCTTTTGAACAAATAAGAAATACAGTAGCTTATCCTAAATTAAATGTAAAACTTGCACCTACTCATGCAGGAATATCTGTTGGAGAAGACGGAGGATCTCACCAATCAGTAGAAGATATAGCTCTTATGAGATCTATCCCTGGAATGGTTGTTTTATCTCCAGCTGATGCAACTGAAACTAAAAAAATGGTTTTCGCTGCTGCTGAATATGACGGACCAGTTTATATCAGAATGGGAAGATTAGGAGTACCAGTAATATTTGATGAAGAAACTTATGATTTCCAAATCGGAATTGCAAATACACTAAGAGATGGAAAAGATGTAACAATAGCAGCAACAGGACTTCTTACTTATGAGGCTTTAAAAGCTGCTGAAGAATTAGAAAAAGAGGGAATTTCAGTTAGAGTAATCAACGTAGGAACAATCAAACCTCTTGATGGAGAGACAATATTAAAAGCTGCTCAAGAAACAAAATTTATTGTTACAGCTGAAGAACATTCTGTAATTGGAGGACTTGGTTCTGCTGTATCTGAATTTTTATCAGAAGTACACCCAACAAAAGTTAAAAAAGTTGGAATCTATGATCAATTTGGTCAAAGTGGAACTGGAAATGAGCTTTTAGAAAAATACGAATTAACTTCTAAAAAACTTATCTCTGTAATAAAAGAAAACTTATAATTTTTTTATTAAGGCTGTTGCATACTTTGGCTAAAACTTGTAAAAGTTGCAACAGCCTATTATTAAACAAATTTTTGATAGGATGGTAGTATATGCAAAACGAATCTAAACAATTATTTATCTCCCTTGAAATGGTAAAATCTTTTTTAAGCATTATTTTTGCTACAATTGTTTTTAATTTTTTTATTTCTGGTATATTAAATACCAATAACCAAATAAAAACCCTTAAAAATACAGATTTTATTTCTGCTGAATTACAAAATAATCTATCGCTTGAACAAAAAAAGGATTTAGAAGTAAAACTTCTTAATATTCCTGAAATAAAAAAAGTTACATACATCGACAGTTTTATAGCCTTTCAAAATCTTCAAAATGATTTGGGAATAGTACTTCCACAAGCTGAAAACCCATTGCCAGATTCTTTGAGAATATATGTAAAAAATCTTAATAATTTTGAAAAAATACAAGAGATTTTAGACTCAACTCAAGAGATAAAAGAATATTTTTTAGATACTACTTATTCTGATAATATAAATAGAAAGATTAAGTTTTTTGATATGTTATCAATAATCCTTACTATAAGTACAGCTTTTGTTGGATTTATAATTATAACAATAGCTTCAATGCAGTTTAAAATTGATTATGTAGGTACTCTTATAAATGTAGGATATAATAAAAATACAATCAATGCTACAAAAACTATAAATCTTCTTCCATTTACTTTAGCTGTGTTATCTGGAGAGGTAATAGCTTTTAATGTGTATTATCTAATTAGAAATTGGTTGATTTCTAGTGAAATTTGCTCATCTGTTTTGACTATTAATCAAATATCATGGGTACAATTTTTCCTTAATTTACTTGTTATAATTATTATCTGGTTACTTCCAGTAAAAGAAAGATGGGAGAATGAATAATGAAGAAGTTGTGCATATCTCTTTTATTATGTTTTGTAAGTTTAGTTAGTTATTCTGATACAAAAGCTAATATGACTAATAAACTAAAAAAAATAGATATGGAGATTAATTCAAAAAAACTTGCTATAAAAAAAATTGATACACAAAAAAAATCACTAGAAGAGCAGATTGAAGATATTAGAAAAGATATTGTAAAGTTAAATGAAGATAAAAAAAATATAGAAGATGATATAGAGGCTACATTAAAGAAAATAGACTATAGCCATATTAACTTAGATTTTAGTAAAAAAGAGCTAGAAAGAAAAAAAGCGGAGTTTCAAGCAAAAATCATAGCATGGAGTAGAAGAAAAAATAATAATCTTTCTTTTGAAGAAGATGCTATGCTTAAGAGACAATTCGGAAAAATACTTTATGATGATATGAAAAAAATAGAACATATCAAAAGAGTAAAACAAGATATCTCTATTGTCAGTGCTAATATAGAAAATGAAAAGAAAAAATTAAGTTCTTTGAAAAATCAACTTAATAGAAATATACAAGCTACAGCATCAAAGGAAAAAGAAAAAAATCGTTTGATAGCTCGTCTTAATTCTGAAAAAAGTAGACATATTTCAAAATTAAGCTCTTTAGAAAAAGAGAAAGCTCGTATTCAAAAAGAGATTGAAAAAATTATCTATTCACAATCGGTTTCTAAACCAAGTAAGAGTGTAGATTATTCAGTGGCTATTAAAGGACTTGGTAAAGGGGTTAAACCTTTAGAAGATGGAAAAGTTGTAGTTCAATTTAGAGAGAAGAAAACACAAAATATTTCAAGTAATGGTGTAGAGATAGAATCAAGACTAGGTGCTCCAGTAAGAACAACCCATAAAGGAAAAATTATCTATGTTGGAAAAATTCAAGGTCTTGGTAAAGTTGTAATGATTGATTATGGATATAATACAATCGGAGTTTATGGAAACTTAATCTCTTCTAAAGTTACAGTTGGAAAAAAAGTAAATCAAGGAGAGGACATTGGAGTTTTAGGACTTTCTATGGACGGAAAACCAGTTCTTTATTACGAAGTTAGACTTAACTTGAAATCAATTAACCCAATCAATGTTTTATAAAGTGTTGTTAGGAGAGAAATATGAAAGAAAAATGTGTTATTTTTTATAATTCTACAAAAGCAAAAGCTGTTGAGATTTATACAGATTTGAAGAATTTTTTGAAAGAAAAAAATATATCTCTCCTACCAAAAGAAAAAATTACTGAGGCAACTTTTGCTATTGTAATCGGTGGAGATGGGACACTTCTTAGAGCTTCAAAGGAGATAATAAAAAATGAATCTATCCCTGTGATAGCTATTAATGCAGGAAGGTTAGGTTTTCTTACGGAGATAAAAGAGATAGAGGCTCGTGAGATTTGCGAAAGCTATCTAAAAGGAGATTATAAAATATACAGTAGAGGACTTTTAGATGCAAAAATAAATAATGAAACTTATAATATACTTAATGAGGTAGTGATAACTACTGGACCTTTAGATAAAAAATTAGTCTCTGTAGATATTTTTTCAGATAGTGGAAAAATAAATACCTATACTGGTGATGGAGTAATTATAGCCACTCCAACTGGGTCAACAGGATATTCTCTTTCAGCTGGAGGACCTATTGTTTCATATTATCTTGACGCAATTATTATAACTCCTATTGCACCTCACAATCTTTCTACAAGACCGATTGTTTTATCATCTGAGGAGGTTTTGTACGCCAAAGTTAATTATAATGATGTAAGTAATTTTTTGATAATAGATGGGGATTTTATAAAAAAATTAAATGTTAATGACAAAATTACTATTAGTTATTCTGATAAAAAACTTAATTTAGTTTTACCAAAGGAAAGAAATTATTATTCTATCCTAAAAGAAAAATTAAAATGGGGAGATAATTTATGCTAAGAGAATTATTGATTGAAAATTTAGCCATTATAGAAAAACTTAATCTTGAATTTGGTGATGGACTTATTACTCTTACTGGGGAAACTGGAGCAGGAAAGTCCATAATATTAAGTGGGATAAATCTTCTTTTAGGAGAAAAAGCAAGTGTTGATATGCTTCGTAGCGGAGAAAATATGTTGGTGGCTCAGGGAGTTTTTGAGATAAATGAGGAGCAAAAAACTGAACTTGAAAAATTGGACATAGATACAGAAGACAACGAAGTTATAATAAGAAGAACCCTTGATACAAAGGGAAAAGAAAAATCCTTTGTAAATGGAGCTAGAGTTCCTCGTAGTAAACTTAAAGAAGTTATGAAAACTTTAGTTGATATTGTGGGACAACACTCTCATCAAATGCTTCTTAACAGAGAAAATCATATAAAACTTCTGGATAAATTTATAGAGGAAGAAGCTAAGAATGTAAGAATAAAGCTAGAGGAATCCCTTGAAAAATTTAATAATGTAGATGTAAAAATAAAAGAGATAGAAAAAGAAAAAAAAGAAACAGCAGATAAAAAAGAGTTTTATGAATTTCAACTTGACGAGATAGAAAAAGCAAATCTAAAAAAAGATGAGGATATTGAGCTTGAATCTGAATATAAAAAACTTTTTAATGCTGGAAAGATAAAAGAAAAACTTTCAATGTCTGGATTTTATCTAAAAAATGATGAGGTAAATGCTTTAAGTGTTATTTATTCTTGTAAAAAAAATATAGAATCAATTATAGATTGTGGAAAAGAGTTTGAAGATATTTACGAGCAACTTGAAAGAATATATTATGATCTTGAAGACTGTGCATCTACTATTGAGCAGATTGAAAGTGATATTGAGATAGATGAAAATCGCCTTGATGCAGTGGTAGAGAGATTAAATATTATAGAAAAATTAAAAAATAAATATGGAAGTTCTATTGACGAGGTTTTAGAGTATGCTAAAACTATTTCACAAAAACTTAGAACTTTAGAGGATAATAACTTTGAAGTTGAAAATCTTCTAAAAGAAAAAGAAAAATTTAGAGAAGATTATTGGAAATATGCAAAAGAATTGAGAGACATCAGAAAAAGATTTATAAAAAAAATAGAGGAAAATCTTGGAAAAGAGCTAGATTTTCTTAATATGAAAGACGCAAAACTTGATATAAAACTTGAAGAAAAAGATATTATGACAAAAAATGGTTCTGATGCAATAGAATTTTTTATTGCAACGAACATTGGACAGCCACCAAAACCATTACAAAAAATTGCATCAGGTGGGGAAGTCAGTAGAATTATGCTTGCTCTAAAAGTTATATTCTCCCACGTTGATAATATTCCTATTTTGATTTTTGATGAGATTGATACAGGAGTAGGTGGAGAAACTGTCAGAAAAATAGCTGATAAATTAAAAGAGATTGGAAGAAATGCACAGGTTATTTGTATAACTCACTCTCCAGCTATTGCCTCAAAAGCAAATGAACAATATTACATTAAGAAAACTTCTAAAGATGGGGAAACATTTACATCTGTAAAAAAACTTTCTTACGAAGAGAGAATTTCAGAGATAGCTCGTATGTTGGCAGGAGAAAATGTTTCAGAGGCAGTAATAGAACATGCAAAAGAGCTTTTGTCAGAGGAATAATATGGGGTTAGTACAATATTTTTTAGAAGAAATAGATAGAGAGGGAGTAATATCTAAAAAAACCATTGAGTTTTATAAAAGTGATTTAGAGTTTTTTGAAGATTTTTTAGAAGATGTATCTTTGGATAAAGTTACACAGGAAGAACTTGATAGGTATCTTCAATATATAAAAGATAGATATTCTGAAAATACAGTTATAAGAAAGATAACTTCTTTAAAAAGTTTTTATAAGTTTTTATTAAAAAAGGAGATTATAAAAGAATCTCCCATTGATAAAATATCTACAAGTAGAAAAAATATAAAAATTCGTGACAAAATAGAAGAAAGAGAGTTAAAGGCTATTATTGATATTTGTCCAGATGATTTTGTAGGTGAAAGAGATAGGATAATTATAAAACTTTTAGCATCTACTGGATTAAAAATAGTGGATATATTAGGGATAAAACTTTTTCAACTGAAAGAGAGTGATTATAAAAGTTTTTCTCTTAATCAAAGAAATATTTTTACTATAATTGATGTATATCCAGAATTAGCTCAAGAGATAAAAGAGTTTGTTGAAAAATATAAAATAGATTCTCTTTTTATCTTTGAGGGAGTTGATAACCAAAAATTTAAAACTAATTTTATAAAATATGCAAAACTTGCAAAAATTGATAGAAATGTAGTTCCTAGTATGATAAAAAATAGGTATATACTTGAAAAAAAGAAAGTGGATACAGAAGAGGAACTTGACGAGATAGAGTTATTTGAAAAAATAAAAAAAGAATACCTGAGAATAGGAATAGGAGATGAGGGGTTAAAATGAAAGCGGGATTTATAGCAGTTGTTGGAAGGCCAAATGTAGGAAAATCTACATTGATAAATAAATTGGTAAATGAGAAAGTAGCTATTGTATCAAATAAAGCTGGTACAACTAGAGAAAATATAAAAGGAATTTTAAATATGGGAGGAAATCAATATATTTTTATTGATACTCCAGGGATTCACAAACCTAAACATCTTTTAGGGGAATATATGACATCTTCAGCTATAAAAATATTGAAAGATGTTGACCTTATACTTATGCTTTTAGACGGAACTCAAGAGATAAGCACAGGGGATCAATTTGTAATGGAAAAAGTTTTGGAAGCTAGAAGAACTCCAAGAATCTTAGTTATAAATAAAATTGATAAACTTACAGATGAGCAACTTAAAGAAAAAAGAAAAGAAGTTGAGGAAAAACTTGGTAAGTTTGATGGAATAGTTGAGATTGCGGGAGAATATGCAATAGGACTTGGGAAACTTTTAAATGAGATAGACCCATTCTTAGAAGAGGGAATCCAATATTATCCAGAGGATATGTATACAGACATGCCTGTTTATAGAATAATCACTGAGATTGTAAGGGAAAAAATCTTATTAAAAACTAGAGATGAGATACCTCACTCAATCGCCATTGAGATTATAAATGTTGAAAAAAGAGATACTGGAAAAGATAAATTTAATATAAATATTTATGTTGAGAGAGATTCTCAAAAAGGAATAATTATTGGAAAAGGTGGACGTCTTTTAAAAGAGATTGGTACTGAGGCTAGACACGAGATTGAGATTTTACTTGGAAGAGATATTTTCTTAGAACTATGGGTTAAAGTAAAAGAAGATTGGAGAAAGAAAAAACCATTCCTTAAAGAACTTGGATATTTTGATGAGGAATAATTTAGTATAAAAGTCTAGGAGGGAAGTATAATGAAAGTTTTAATGGTTAATGGAAGTTCTCATGAAGGTTGTACTTATACAGCTTTTACTGAGATTGGGAAAGTTTTAGAAAAAGAAGGAATAGAATGGGAAATATTTAATGTTGGTGGAGCTCCTTTAAGAGATTGTATCGGTTGTGGAGGTTGTAAATCTTTAGATGGTGCTTGTGTATTTAACGACGATATATTAAATGAATTTTTAAAGAAAGCTCGTGAAGCTGACGGATATATTTTTGGAAGTCCAGTTTATTTTGCACACCCAAGCGGAAGAATAATTTCTTTACTTGATAGAGCTTTTGTAGCAGGAAAAAAACTTTTTATGCATAAACCAGGGGCAGTTATAACTTCTGCAAGACGTGGCGGAACAACAGCTTCTTATGATGTATTAAATAAATATTTAGGACTTTGTCAAATGCCAATAGTGTCATCATCTTATTGGAATATGGTTCACGGAAATACCCCAGAAGAAGTATTAAGAGATGAAGAGGGAATCCAAACAATGAGAAATCTTGGAAAAAATATGGCTTGGATTTTAAAATGTATTGAACTTGCTAAAAAGAACGGTATAGAAGTTCCTCAAAATGAAATAGGAGTAAGAACAAACTTTATTAAATAAGAGGTGGAATATGATAGTTATCGTAGCTAAAAGTACAATAAAAAAAGAGTGTCTTGATGAATATAAAAAGATTGTAAGAGAACTTGTTGAGAAAAGTCAAAAGGAAGATGGAAATATCTCTTATGTGTTACATCAAGATATAAATAATCCTCAAAATTTTGTTATAATTGAGAAATGGAGAGACCAAGAAGCGATAAATTCTCACAACAAATCAGAACATTTTACAAGAATTGTTCCTATGATTGGAAAGTTAAGAGAGTTTTCAGAAGTTTCTCTTTATGAGGAAGTTGAGTTTTAAATAAAAAAAGAGCTGTTGTAAATTTAATAGGTATGGGAATGTATCAAAGATAACATATTTTAAATTTACAACAGTCTCAAAATTTAATAACAATATAATATTTTAAAATTATTTAGCAGAGTAGAAACATCTTTTTGGAGAGATGATGGATTCCTCTGCTTTTAATTCTTTTATGGCTTTATCTATTAATTTTTTATCTTCTCCAAGAGCTTCAGCTATTTCTCCAGCTTTCATTGGTTCTGATTTTTGTAATAATTCTAATACTTTATCTTTTAATTCCATTTTATTACCTCCTTATTTTAACTCATACAAAAATGATATCATAGCAAATTGAAAAAGTCAATAAAAAATAAAATTGATTTTTTTAATGATAAAGTGTATAATATTTAAAACGGTTGATATTATGAAATATCAACTTTTTATTTATATTGAGGAGGAAAAAATGATAAAAATAGGAAAAAGACAAACTTTAAGAGTCAACAATTATACTCCAATCGGATTATACCTAGACGCAGGAACAGAGGACGAAGCAGATAACATTTTATTACCTAAAAATGAGTTGGAGCTTTTAGACAAAAAACTAGAGATAGATGATGAGTTAGAAGTATTTATATACAGAGATTCAGAAGATAGATTGATAGCCACTCTAAGAGTAACTTATGCAACAATTGGAACTCTTGCAAAATTAGAAGTTACAGATATTAATCCAAAAATCGGAGCTTTTCTTGATTGGGGATTAAAAAAAGATTTACTTTTACCAAAAGGACAAGAGGTTGGAAGATTAGAAGTTGGAAAAAAATATTTAGTGGGACTTTATGAGGATAAAAAAGGACGTATTTCAGCTACAATGAAAGTTTATAAATTCTTATTACCTTGTAAAGATTATAAGAAAAATGATACAGTGACAGGAACTGTATATAATATTGATGAAAATATTGGAGTTTTTGTTGCAGTAGATGATAGATATTTTGGAATGATGCCTAAAAATGAATATTTTAAAGAATATAAGATAGGAGAAGAAGTTACAGCTAGAGTAATAAGAGTGAGAGAAGATGGAAAACTAGATTTAGCTCCGAGAAAACTAGCCTTTGAACAATTAGATGATGACGGTGAACTTATATTAGAAAAGATTAAAATTTTGAAATCAGCATTCCATTTTAATGATAAAAGTAGCCCTGAAGAAATATATGATTATTTTGGAATAAGTAAAAAAGCTTTTAAAAGAGCCATAGGAGGTCTTTTAAAACAAGGTCTTATCGAGAAAAAGGGAGATAATTTTGTATTAAAAAAATAGAATATTAGTATTAAAAAAATATGTTGATTTTCTGTACCAATTATTGTATAATAGATAAGCATTTTGTAATTTCATAGTATAATTTTTTTGAAAAAATAGGGTTGATTTTTTGTCAAGAATATATTATAATACAAATGTGTATATTTTAACAAGACGGAGGTTTTATATGGAACAAAAAAAAGGATTTTTTAACAAGTTTCTTGACGGAGTTGAAAAAGTTGGGAACAAATTACCACATCCAATAACACTATTCTTAATACTATCAATAGCAGTTATTGTAATATCAGAAATTTGTGTAAGAGCTGGAGTAGAAGTTACTTATACAGGAATGAATATGAAAACTAAAAAAATTGAAGATATTACACTTCACGCTAATTCATTATTAAGCGTTGAAGGAATTAGATATATTTTCAATACTATGACTAAAAACTTCACTGGTTTTGCACCACTTGGAACAGTTTTAGTAGCTATGTTAGGGGTTGGAGTTGCAG
Source organism: Fusobacterium perfoetens (assembly GCF_021531475.1). Taxonomy (NCBI): domain Bacteria; kingdom Fusobacteriati; phylum Fusobacteriota; class Fusobacteriia; order Fusobacteriales; family Fusobacteriaceae; genus Fusobacterium; species Fusobacterium perfoetens. Next base: position 66,545 of record NZ_JADYTX010000002.1, read on the forward strand.
AAGGTACAGGACTTATCAATGCTTCTCTTAGAAAATTAGTTTTATCTACACCACCAAGATTATTAACAGCTGTTATGGTTTTCGCAGGAGTTATGTCAAATATTGCGTCTGACGCTGGATACGTTGTATTAATTCCATTAGGAGCAATCATATTTGCATCTGTTGGTAGACACCCATTAGCAGGACTTGCTGCAGCATTCTCTGGAGTTTCAGGAGGATTCTCAGCTAACTTACTACTTGGAACAATCGACCCACTATTAGGAGGAATTTCTACTGAGGCAGCTAGAATATTCGTTCCTGATTATACAGTATTACCTACAGCTAACTGGTACTTTATGATGGTTTCTACATTCTTAATCACTATATTAGGAACAATAGTTACTGAAAAAATAGTTGAACCAAGACTTGGAGAATACAAAGGTGACTACAAAGAAGAATTAACTGAAATGGGAGAACTTGAGAAAAAAGGATTAAGAAATGCTGGAATAGCTTTACTTATATTTATAGCAGTTATCGCTTACTTAACAGTTCCTGCAAATGCAGTATTTAGAGAAGGTGGAAACTTAAATAAATTTATGCACGATGGATTATTACCAGTAATTATGCTATTCTTTATGATTCCAGGTTATGCTTATGGTAAAACAGTTGGAACAATTAAAAATGATAAAGACGTTGCAAAACTTATGGGTAAATCTTTAGGAACAATGGGTGGATATATGGCTCTTGCTTTCGTAGCATCTCAATTTATTGTTTACTTCTCTTATACAAAATTAGGAACAATAATTGCTGTTAAAGGAGCAGATTTCTTACAAGCAATAGGATTTACTGGATTCCCATTAATCGTAGCATTTATCTTAGTTGCAGCATTCATCAACTTATTTATGGGATCTGCATCAGCTAAATGGGCTATTTTAGCACCAGTATTTATCCCTATGTTTATGAGACTTGGATACTCTCCAGAATTAACTCAAGCTATGTACAGAATAGGAGATTCATCTACTAATATAATTTCTCCATTAATGTCATACTTTGCATTCATCGTTGCTTATATGTCTAAATTTGATAAAGACAGTGGAATGGGAACACTTATCTCTACAATGTTACCATACTCAATAACATTCTTAGCTGGATGGACAGTTCTATTAATGATATTCTACTTCTTTGGTCTACCAATTGGACCTGGTGTAATGATGCACTTTTCAATGTAATAAATAAAAAAATTAGGCTGGCGGTTGTCAGCCTTTTTTCTTTTTAAAAAATATTTTTGTTGACAAATCTAAAAATAAAGAGTATAATCTTTAAAAAATTTTGAAGGAGATGAAAAATATGCTATTTACTTTGCTAAGGAGACTTAAATATAAAAATTAAATATTTTATATTTGGTGAGCTAGAAAAGGGATAGTTATTTTTTGATTATTTATATAATTAAGATGAGCTGGATAGTTTTATGAGCTAACCAGCTTTTTTTATACAAAAAAATTGGGAATTAAGGAGGAAATATGCAATATTTTTCAGGAAGATTTAAAGAAAAAGCGAGTAATCTTATTTTGGATTTTCATTCAACAATAAAATTTGAGGAGAGATTAGCCTATTATGATGTTATGGGGAGTATAGCTCATGTTAGAGGACTGGGAAAACAAGGGATAATCCCATTAGAAGAATCAAAACTTATAGAAAAAACTTTGAGAGAGATTTTAGAAGATTTAGAGAGTGGAAAGATAAAACTTTTGGTAGAATATGAAGATATTCATATGAATATAGAAAAAAATCTGATAGACAGAATAGGAGATATTGGAAAAAAACTTCATACTGGAAGAAGTAGAAATGATCAGACAGCTGTTGATTTAAAACTATACCTTAAAGACGAAATAAAAAAAATAGAATCATATTTGATTGAAATAATAGAGATTTTAAATAAATTAGCCAAAGAGAATAAAAAAACTTTTATGCCAGGATTTACACATCTTCAAAAAGCTCAACCAATTTGTTTTTCTCATTATGTTTTGGGGTATGTTGAGATGTTTAGAAGAGATTATCAAAGACTTGAAAATTGTTTTGAAATGATGAATGTATCTCCTCTTGGTTCAGCAGCTTTAGCAGGGACATCTTATCCAATAGATATGGAATATACAAGCAAAATTTTAGGATTTTCAAGACCTGTATGGAATAGTTTAGATGGAGTGTCAGATAGAGATCATGTAATAGAAATTATAAGTGATATATCTGTAATAATGGTTCATCTTTCAAGATTTTGTGAAGAGATAATACTTTATTGTTCAAATGATTTTGGATATTTAGAATTAAGTGATGCTTTTTCAACAGGTAGTAGTATAATGCCACAGAAGAAAAATCCAGATGCAGCAGAGCTTATAAGAGGAAAATCAGGGAGAGTTTTTGGAGATTTAATGGGAATACTCACTACAATGAAAGGAATACCATTGGCTTATAACAAAGATATGCAAGAGGATAAAGAAAATGTTTTTGATGCTTTGGATACTGTAAAAGCTTGTTTTTCTGTATTTAATGGAATGATAAAGACGATGAAACCTAACAAAGAAAAGATGCTTAAAGCTTGTTATAATGGTTTTATTAATGCCACAGATGTAGCAGATTATTTGACTAATAAGGGAATGAGTTTTAGAGATGCTTATAAAATAGTTGGAAGTATGGTTTCTTATTGTATTGATAATAATAAAACTTTAGAAAATTTATCTTTAGAAGAATATAAAAGTTTTAATAATCTATTTGAAAAAGATATTTATAATGAGATTGATATTGAAAACTGTGTTGAAAAAAGAACATCAATAGGAGGACCATCAGAAAAAAGTATAGATAAACATATTGAAATTGTAGACAAATTTATAGATGAAAAAGTTTTAGAATTAAAAAATTATAAACTAAATGAAATTTTTTAAATAAAATAGGGTTGTTGCATTTTTTATTAAATTTGCAACAGCCCTTATTAGTTATTATTTAAAATATGCCAAACGTTTTGAAATTTCAATGGCAACTTTTTTTAGTTCTTTAGATATTGTTTTAGTTCTTTCAGGTGTAAGAGATTCTGGAAAACAGGGACAGCTAATAGCAGCGATTACTTTATTATTTTCATTTAGGATAGGTACTGCAACAGCTTTGATTTGTTCAGAATGCTCCATATTGTCATAAGCAATTTTATTTATATTAACTTTAAAAAGCTCTTTTTTTAACTCCTCTCTATCAGTGATAGTATTTTCTGTGTATTTTGGTAAGGTTGGTGTCAAAAGTTTGTTGAGCTTTGACTCACTGAGTTGTGATATAAGAACCTTACTAGCAGCCCCAGCGTGTAAAGGGAAAATGGCATTTTCTGAAACTGAAATTTTAACTAAATCTCCACTTTGAATTTTTGCAATACAACGAACTACATTTTCATCAAGAACACTTAGTTTAAAAGTTTCTTTAAATTTTATAGATAGTTCTTCAAGATAAGGGTGAGCAATATTTTTTATAAGAATATGTTTGTCTTTTTTATTAGAAAATATTCTAAATTTTTCTCCCAATGAATAAAATCTATCTTCAAAAGAAAGATAGTTTAAATCTGTCAAAACAGCTAATAATCTATTGGCTGTAGCTTTTGGAATATCTAAATCTTTAGCAATATTTGCCTGAGTAGCTTTATCCTTTTTATATAAATAATCAAAAATTTTATCTGCTTTTTCAATAGCTGGAACTTTTTTATCTATAACTTTTTTTATTTCTTCCAAAAAATCACCCCTTTTTTTTATTAATATTATACTATAAAAATTCCGTTTATGGAACTAAAAATTAAAAAAATACCCTAAAAATCACAGTGTTATGTAATTTTATTGTTCTAAAAAAGAAAAAAATAAAAATATATTGACAAAAAGGTTTTGATAGGGTATTCTCATATTAAGAGTTAATAATATAGCTAAGTGATGAAGAGAGGCTTGAACGGAATTAGTATCTTGTTAGTAGTGAAGTGAAAACTTTGATAACAAGTTATGGTTTTTGTGTGAGTCTTTTTTTGTTACAAAAATTTTATCAGAATCCAAAGGAGGTAACGTGATGAGTGCATCAGCAATGTATTTAGCAGAATTTTTAGGAACAGCTCTTTTATTACTTTTAGGGAATGGTATCAATATGACTCTTAGTTTAAAGAGAAGCTTTGGAAAAGGTGGTGGTTGGATAGCTACTTGTTTCGGTTGGGGACTTGCAGTAACTATTTCAGCTTATTTAACAGGTTGGATAAGTGGAGCACACTTAAATCCAGCATTAACAATAGCTATGGCATATAAAGGGGATATAAGTTGGTCTTTAGTGCCAGGGTATATAGTAGCTCAAATATTAGGAGCTATGCTAGGAGCTACATTAGCTTATTTAACTTACAAAGATTTAATGGATTTAGAAGAAGATGCTGGAACAAAATTAGGTGTTTTTGCAACAGGACCAGCAGTTGATAATAAATTTTGGAACGTAGTAACAGAAATGATAGGAACATTTATTTTATTACTAGGAATATTTGCAATCAATCAAACTGAAAATGGTGTAGGATCAGGAATGGGACCATATTTAGTTGGAATGCTTATTTGTGTAATTGGTTTATCAACAGGTGGAGCAACAGGATTTGCTATTAACCCTGCAAGAGATTTAGGACCAAGAATTGCTCATGCAATATTACCTATAAAAGGTAAAGGTGGGTCAAACTGGGGATATGCTTGGGTACCAGTAGTAGGACCAATCGTAGGAGGAATATTAGCAGTAGTTGTTTACAATTTCTTTAGAGGATTTATACAATAATTTGATTAGAACTGGGAGGTAATAAATGAAATACATAGTAGCATTAGACCAAGGTACAACATCTTCAAGAGCAGTATTATTTGATGAAAACCAAAAAATAGTTGGAATAGCACAAAAAGAATTTACACAAATATATCCAAAAGAAGGTTGGGTAGAACATGACCCTATGGAAATTTGGTCAAGCCAAAGTGGAGTTTTAGCTGAAGTAATTGCTAGAGAAGGAATCTCTCAACACGATATAATAGGACTTGGAATAACAAACCAAAGAGAAACTACAATAGTTTGGGATAAAAATACAGGAAAACCAGTATACAATGCTATAGTGTGGCAATGTAGAAGAACAGCTCAAATTTGTGACGAGCTTAGAAAAAAAGAAGGTTTAGTTGAATATATAAAAGGAAATACAGGATTGGTATTAGACGCATACTTCTCTGGAACAAAAATCAAATGGATATTAGATAACGTTGAAGGAGCTAGAGAAAAAGCTGAAAAAGGAGATTTACTATTTGGTACAGTTGACACTTGGTTAATTTGGAAATTAACAAATGGTAAAGTTCACGCAACAGATTATACTAACGCATCAAGAACAATGATTTATAATATTAAAAATTTAGAGTGGGACGAAAAATTATTAAAAGAATTAGGAATTCCAAAATCAATGTTACCAGAAGTAAAAGATAGTAGTGGAACATTTGGATATGCTAACCTTGGAGGAAAAGGTGGACACAGAGTACCTATTTGTGGAGTAGCAGGAGACCAACAATCAGCATTATTTGGACAAGCTTGTTTTGAAAAAGGTGAGGCAAAAAATACTTACGGAACAGGATGTTTCTTACTTATGAATACTGGTGAAGAAATGGTTCAAAGTAAAAATGGACTAGTTACAACAATAGCTATCGGACTTAACGGAAAAGTTCAATATGCTCTTGAAGGAAGTATCTTTGTAGGTGGAGCAGTTGTTCAATGGTTAAGAGATGAGTTAAGACTTGTTGGAGAATCAAAAGATACAGAATATTTTGCTAGAAAAGTAAAAGATAATGGTGGAGTATATGTAGTACCAGCATTCGTTGGACTTGGAGCACCTTATTGGGATATGTATGCTAGAGGAGCTATATTAGGACTTACTCGTGGAGCTAACAAAAATCATATTATAAGAGCAGCATTAGAATCAATAGCTTACCAAACTAGAGATGTACTAGAAGCAATGCAAGAAGATTCTGGAATAGAATTAAACGGATTAAAAGTTGATGGTGGAGCAACAGCTAACAATTTCTTAATGGAATTCCAATCTGATATATTAGGAAAAACAGTAAGAAGACCAACAGTTTTAGAAACTACAGCTTTAGGAGCAGCATATCTTGCAGGACTTGCAGTTGGAGTTTGGGAAACTAAAGAAGAAATTAAAAATAGTTGGATATTAGATAGAGAATTTTCTCCAACTATGGAAGAAGATTTAAGAGAAGCTAAATATGCGAAATGGAAAAAAGCAGTAGAAAGATCAAGAGCTTGGGAAGAAATTTAATTTAAAAAAACTTGACAAAATTGAAAAAATGGGGCATACTATATATGCAATTGAATAAAGACTAGAGTAATAGAGAGTCGTGACTTAGGAAAGGGTATCCCCCTTTTTCAAGCACGACTTTTTTTTAACTTTTTAGGGAGGTAAATATGTTAGATGTTATTGTAATCGGAGCAGGAGTAATGGGTGCTGCAGTCTCTCGTGAATTATCAAAGTACAAATTAAATATTATGGTTTTAGACAAAGAAAATGATGTTTCAAATGGAACATCAAAAGCTAACTCTGCAATAGTTCATGCTGGATATGACGCAAAAGAGGGAACTTTAATGGCAAAATATAATGTTTTAGGAGCTGGAATGTATGAGTCTTTATGTAAAGAAATAGGTGCTCCTTACAAAAATGTAGGTTCTTATGTTTTAGCTTTTTCTGAAGAAGAGAGAAAACATATAGAAAAACTATATCAAAGAGGACTTACAAATGGAGTTCCTCAAATGGAAATTTTGGAAAAAGATGAAATTTTAAGAAGAGAGCCAAATATAAATAAAAATGTAGTTGCAGCTCTTTATGCTGGTAGTGCTGGAATAGTAGGACCTTGGGAATTTACAATAAAATTACTAGAAAATGCAGCCCTAAATGGAACAGAAGTTTTAGTTGATGCAGAAGTATCAAATATAGAAAAACTTCAAGATGGTTATAAAGTAATATTAAAAGATGGAAGAACTTTTGAAACAAAAGTAGTAATAAATGCAGCAGGAGTTTATGCTGATAAAATAAACGATATGGTAAGTAAAAATCATTTTGATATCCACCCAAGAATTGGAGAGTACTATGTACTAGATAAGGTACAAGGAAAATTAACAAATTCAGTTCTTTTCCAATGTCCAACAATAATGGGAAAAGGAATTTTAGTTACAAAAACAGTTCATGGAAATATAATGGTAGGACCAACAGCTGAAGATGTTGAAAGCAAAGATTATGTAGGAACTACTACTCACGGACTTGATGATATTAGAAGACAAGCTGAAAAAACAATTTCTGGAATAAATTATAGAGATAGTATCAGAAACTTTACAGGAATTAGAGCTGAATCAAGTACAGGAGATTTCATAATAGGAGAAGTAAGTGATGCTCCAAACTTCTTTAACATAGCTGGAACAAAATCACCAGGACTTTCTTCAGCACCAGCAATCGGAGTAGATGTTGCAAAAATGGTAGTTGAAAAATTAGGAGCTATTAAAAAAGAAGAGTTTAAACAAAATAAACCTCAAATTCATTTCATAGAACTTAGTCCAGAAGAAAAAGCTGAAGTTATTAAAAAAGATCCAAGATATGGAAGAATAATTTGTAGATGTGAAAGCATAACTGAGGGAGAAATCGTTGATGTTATTCACAGAATGGTAGGAGCTAGAACAGTTGACGGAGTTAAGAAAAGATGCAGACCAGGAACAGGAAGATGTCAAGGTGGTTTCTGTGGACCAAGAGTTCAAGAAATTTTGGCAAGAGAACTTGGAAAAGAATTAAACGAAATAGTTCTTGATAAAAAAGGTGCTTATATTCTTACAACTGAAACAAAAGTTTCTAAATAGGGAGGACGAAAGATGAGATATGATTTAGTAGTAGTTGGTGGAGGACCAGCAGGATTAGCTGCAGCTATTGAAGCTAAGAAAAACGGAATTGAAAGTATTTTAGTTATAGAAAGAGATAAAGAATTAGGTGGAATTTTACAACAATGTATCCACAATGGATTTGGATTACATGAGTTTAAAGAACAGTTAACAGGACCTGAGTATGCTGGAAGATTTATAGACCAATTAAAAGAGATGAAAATTGAATATAAACTAGATACAATGGTTTTAGATGTAACTCCAGAAAAACAAATTCACGCAATAAATAGTGTTGACGGATATATGTTAATTGAAGCCAAAGCTGTTATTCTTGCTATGGGTTGCAGAGAAAGAACAAGAGGAGCTATCGGAATTCCAGGAGAAAGACCAGCTGGAGTATTTACAGCAGGGGCAGCTCAAAGATTTGTTAATATGGAAGGATATATGGTAGGTAAAAAAGTTCTTATTCTAGGTTCTGGAGATATAGGACTTATTATGGCAAGACGTATGACTTTAGAAGGGGCAGAAGTAAAAGCCGTTGTAGAACTTATGCCATTCTCTGGAGGGTTAGCAAGAAATATTGCTCAATGTTTAAATGACTATAATATTCCTCTATATTTAAGCCACACTGTAATAGATATTCAAGGAAAAGAAAGAGTTGAAAAAGTTGTAATAGCAAAAGTTGATGAAAATAGAAAACCTATTCCAGGAACTGAAAAAGAATATGAAGTAGATACTTTACTTCTATCAGTTGGATTAATTCCAGAAAATGATATTTCGAGAGCAACTGGTGTTATGATAGATGGAAGAACTTCAGGAGCTGTTGTAAACGAAGTTATGGAAACAAACATTGAAGGAATATTTGCTTGTGGAAATGTTTTACACGTTCACGATCTTGTTGACTTTGTAAGTGCTGAAGCGAGAAAAGCTGGAGCTGCTGCAGCAAAATATATTAAAGGACAATTAACATCTGGAGAATATATAGAACTTAAAAATGGATTTGGAATTGGATATACAGTTCCTCAAAAATTCAGATTAAATAATGTGGATAAAGGTCTAGAAGTATTTATGAGAGTTAGAAATATTTATAAAAATATGACTCTTCAAGTGAAAGATGGAGAAAATGTTATTTTAAGTTTGAAAAAACCTCACGTAGCTCCAGGAGAAATGGAAAAAATAATGATACCAAAATCTAAACTTGAAACAATAAAAGGTAAAGAAATTGTTGTAGAACTTGTAGGAGGGGATAAATAATGAAAAAAGAGATGATATGTATTGTTTGTCCAATGGGTTGTCATTTAACAATAGATACTGAAACATTAGATGTAAAAGGAAATACTTGTCCAAGAGGAGCAGAGTACGCAAAAGAGGAGTTAGTAGCTCCAAAAAGAGTTATAACATCAACAGTGAGAATTGAAGGTGGACTTCATAGAAGAATGCCTGTAAAAACAGACGGTGCTATTCCAAAAGATTTAAACTTTAAATGTATGGAAGAATTAGCAAAAGTTTTATTACATTCACCAGTAAAAACAGGAGATGTTGTTATAAAAAATGTTTTGGGAACAGGTGTTGATGTAGTAGCTTGTAGAGATATGTAAATTATACCCTAAGTTAACCCTATTTTAAATGGAGTTGTTGCATTTGCGACAGCTCCATTTTTTGTAAAAAATTTTTATTTATTATTTTGTTAAAAAAAGGCAACTTTTCTTTAAAATTTTAGAAAAAAATGATATAATAAAATATTGAATATAAAATTACAAAAAGAAAGTAGGAAAAATGAGAGTATTAGTAGTAGGAGATGTAGTAGGAAGTCCTGGAAGAAAGACTTTGGAAACATATTTAAAAAAATTTAGTGAAGAATATGATTTTATAATAGTAAATGGAGAAAATGCAGCAGCAGGTTTTGGAATTACAGCTAAAATTGCTGATGAATTTTTTGAAAAAAATATAGATGTTATAACTAGTGGAAATCATATTTGGGATAAAAAAGAGATTTATACATATTTAGACGAAAGCGATAGACTTTTAAGACCAATAAATTATCCAGAGGGAGTTCCTGGAAAAGGATATACAATAGTAAAAAGCAGAAAAGGGATAGATGTTGGAGTTATATCTGTTCAAGGTAGAGTATTTATGCCACCAATTGATTGTCCTTTTAAAACTTTGGAAAAAGTTGTAGAAGAGATGAGAAAATCTTGTAAAATAATAATTATAGATTTTCACGCAGAGGCTACTTCTGAAAAAATAGCTTTGGGAAAATATATGGACGGAAAAATTTCTGTATTATATGGAACTCATACTCACGTTCAAACAGCAGATGAAACAATATTTTCTGAAGGAACAGGATTTATTTCTGATGCTGGAATGACAGGGTCTGATAATGGAATAATTGGAATGGACGTAAATTCTATAATTCCTAAATTTTTGACAGCTCTTCCTCAAAGATTTGAGATAGCTAAGGGAATGGAAAGATTCAACGGACTTGATATAGAGATAGATGAAGAAACTGGAAAATGTAAAAAAATAGATAGAATAAATCTTTCGTTAGAACAGATAGAAAAAATGTAGGGGGAAGTTTAGATGAAAGTTTTAGAAATAAAAGTTGTTTATGAAAGTGATGATTTAGAAAAAGCTAAAAAAGAGATAGGAGATGTTTTTTATGACTTTGGTGCTACAGGACTTAAGATAGAAGAACCATTAACTCATAAAAACTCACTAGATTATTATAGAGATGAAAAAGAATTTTTGATGGTAGAAAATGCAGTATCAGCTTATTTCCCAATCAATCCATACTCTGAAAGAAGAAAAATCGCTATACAAAATGCTTTTGATGAAAAATTTGCAGAGAGAGAAGATTTAGTTTATACAGTAGAGTTTTATGAATATGATGAGGAAGATTATCAAAATAGTTGGAAAAAGTATTTCTACACTCAAAAAATAAGTGAGAGATTTGTTGTAAAACCAACTTGGAGAGAATATGAGCCACAAGATGATGAGCTTATAATTGAATTAGACCCAGGAAGAGCTTTTGGAACAGGAACTCACCCAACAACATCTCTTTGTATCAAACTTATGGAAAAAAATATCTCCTCAAATGATACAGTAATCGACGTTGGAACAGGTTCAGGTATTTTGATGATAGCTGCTGAAAAGCTTGGAGCAAAAGAGATTATTGGAACAGATATCGACCCAATGGCAGTAGAAGTTGCAAGAGAAAACTTAGCTCTTAATAAAGTGGACGAAGAAAAAGCAAAAGCTTATGCAGGAGATTTGGTTTCAGTAGTTCAAGATAAAAAGTTTGATGTAGTTGTGGCAAATATCTTAGCAGATGTACTTCTTATTCTTTTAAAAGATATATCAAAAGTAGTTAAAAAAGATGGACTTGTTATTTTCTCAGGAATTATCGAAGATAAATTAGACGAGATGACAAGAGCCATAAAAGAAGTAGGGCTTGAAATATTAGAAATCAAAGCTGATAAAGAGTGGAGAGCAATTTTAATGAAAAATATATAGATATGGGGGAAGAAAATGAAAAATTTTATAGTTGCAATTGACGGACCAGCTGGAAGTGGAAAAAGTACAGTAGCAAAAATACTTGCTAAAAAATATGCAATGACATATTTAGATACAGGGGCAATGTACAGAATGTGTGCTTTATATTTTATAGAAAATGAAATAAGCATAGACAAGAAAAAAAATATAGAAGAAAACTTACCACTTATAAATATAGATATTGAAAAAGATAAATTTTTCTTAAATGGAAAAGATGTGTCTTTAGAGATAAGAACTCCAAAAGTTACAGGAATGGTTTCATATGTAGCAAAAATCAAAGAGATAAGAGAAAAAATGGTAGAACTTCAAAGAAAAATCAGTGAAGGAAAAGATGTTATTCTTGACGGTAGAGATATAGGAACAGTTGTTTTCCCTAACGCTGACTTAAAAATATTTTTAGTGGCATCTCCTGAAGAGAGAGCTAAAAGACGTATGAAAGATTACGAGGAAAAAGGTATCCACGAAGATTATGAAAAAGTTTTAGCAAGTATTTTAGAGAGAGATTTTATAGATTCAACTAGAAAAGAAGGACCTCTAAAAAAGGCTAGTGATGCTGTTGAAATAAGCACTGATGGAGATACTATTGATGAAACAGTGGCAAAACTTGGAGTGTTTATAGGAGTAGCAAAAGAGAAAAAAGCAAGACGTGAGGAAGAACAAGGAGAATAAGATGTTGTATAATTTTTTTAGACTTGTTATCTATATACCTCTTGTGTTTGTGTATATTTTTAATAGTAAAAAAAGAGAGTTTTTAAAGAGAAGATTTTTTCAAGATTTTGCTTTCTTGAAAAATGAAAAGGAATATATTTGGATTCACTGTTCATCTGTTGGAGAGGTAAACCTTTCAGATTCTTTGATAAAAAAAATCCTTGAAAAAAAATCTGAAAATATACTTTTAAGTGTGTTTACTGATACAGGATTTGAGACAGCTGAGAAAAAATATTCTACTAATGACAGAATAAAAATTATCTATTTTCCATTAGATGATTATTTCTTGATAAAAACTATTTTGAAAAGTATAAGATTAAAAACTTTGATTGTAATAGAAACTGAGATATGGCCAAACTTAATAAATCTTTGCTCAAAAGCAGGAAAAGTTATCTTAGCCAATGGAAGAATTTCTGATAAAAGTTTTAAAAGAGATAAAAAGATTGGATTTATCTTAAAATCTCTTTTAGGGGAAAAAATAGATTTTTTCTGTGTGCAAACTGAGATTGATAAAGAGAGATTTATAGAGCTTGGAGCAAAAAAAAATAGAGTAGAAGTTACAGGAAATCTTAAATTTGACATTGAATTGGAAAACTTTTCTGAGGAGTCAAAAGAAAACCTTAAAAATCAAATCTACTATAATGGAAAGAAAATATTTGTCTGTGGAAGTACAAGAACTGGTGAAGATGAGATTTTAATAGATAGCTTTAAAAAATTAAAAAATTATCTTCTTGTATTAGTTCCAAGACATCTTGATAGAATACCTAAATTAGAGGAGCTTATAAAATCTCAAGGGCTTACTTATAAAAAATATAGTGAGTTGGAAGAGGGGGATTATCAAGTTTTGATAGTTGATAAAATGGGAATTTTAAGAAAATTTTATTCTATAGCAGATGTAACTTTTGTAGGTGGTACTTTGGTAAATATCGGAGGGCATAGTTTATTAGAGCCACTATTTTATAGAAAAACTCCAATTTTTGGAAAATATCTTCAAAATGTAAAGGATATTTCTAAGGAAGTTTTAAAAAGAGAGATAGGATATTTAGCTGAAAATTCAGAAGAAATCTACGAGAATATTTTAAAAATAGAAAAAAATGATTTGGATAGTAAAAAAATAGAGGATTTCTTTAGAGAAAATCAAAATGTAGCTGAAAAGATTTTAGAAAAAATATAGACGGAGGAACAATGACAGAAACAAGAGTAAAAGAGTATTGGGAACACTTCTTTGAAAAACCAAAAAAACACTATAACCCTTATATGGAAAGATTAAAGGAATATCCAGAATATATAATGTATGATGCTGATATAATGAACTCATATAAAGGAAAATGGAAAGAGTATTTTAAAAATGACAACCCAATATATATAGAGATTGGTTCAGGAAGTGGAAATTTTGCCATTGGAATGTGTCAAAAATATCCTGAGAGAAATCATGTGGCTATGGAATTAAGATTTAAAAGACTTCATTCTTCTGCTAGAAAATCAAAAAATTATGGACTAACTAATGTTTTATTTTTAAGAAGATTTGGTGAAGAAATTCCAGAGTTTATGGGAGAAAATGAGATAGAGGGAATGTATATCAACTTTCCAGATCCTTGGGAAGGAAATGAAAAAAATAGAATAATCCAAGGAGCTTTATTTGAAACTTTAGATAAAGTTATGAAAGTTGGAGGAAAACTATTCTTTAAAACTGACCATGACCAATATTATCTTGATGTGTTAGAACTTATGAAAGATATAAAAAATTATGAGGTTGTTTATCATACTTCAGATCTTCATAAAAGTGAAAAAGCAGTTGATAATGTTTTAACAGAGTTTGAGCAACTTTTCTTAAATAAATTTAAGAAAAATATAAATTATATTGAGATACAAAAAATAAAATAGAAGAGCTATACGCTTATGTTCATAGTTAAAAAGGGAGGGTGTGAAGAGTTTTCTGTAAATCTTAACTTTCTATGATAAAAATTGTTTAATTTAATATTTTTACTTTATATGGT